>JAEEJP010000116.1 GCA_016281925.1 Methanomassiliicoccaceae archaeon | reverse complement strand
TGTTCTTCGCGAAGACCTTCTTCCCGGACAACCCCGTGTTCAAGGCCTTCGACACCGACAAGGCCTTCCAGGAGTACCTGAAGCTCATCGGCTGGGCCGACAGGGCCGACGTGTCCAAGATCTGCAGCTACGGCCCCGGATTCGCAAAAGCCTGATTGAAACCTTAATAAGGGCGGGTTTACCCGCCCACCTTAATGGCTATTCTAAATCAGCCAATCAATTCTGAGGCAATGGCATCAGTCAAGCGTCATTATGATTGTTTCAAATGGATTGGCATCAAACTTATCGGTGAAGAACAAAGGATTGTTCGAATGCAAAACGGATGCGGAGAATTATTTCTCCCGCCGGTCAATCAGCGATATGCATCAACGTAGTTTTCATTGACAATCGTAAAGATTTCTCTATGTGGACGGTACGAACCTTTTTAAGCAAAGCGCGATAAGGAGCGTCCGATATTCAATGGTAGATTCCGGCTATGACAGGGATTCCAGATACGGAAAAAACAATGGCAGGTCCGAGGGGTACAAGAAGGATGGGTCATCGGCCGGAAGGCGGGGGAAGCCCGATTACAGAAAGAAAGATGGCTACAGGAAATCGGGATATTCCGGTTCATACAGGCCCCGCAGGGACTACAGGGAAAAATCTGACCGTCCGCGCGGCGAGTTCGGAGATCGTCCCAGACGCGATTTCGGAGATAAACCTAGAAGGGAATTCGGCGACAGACCCCGCAGAGACTACGGAGACCGCCCTAAACGTGATTTCGGCGACCGCCCGAGGCTCGATTTCGGAGATAAACCCAGAAGGGACTACGGAGACCGTCCCAGACGCGATTTCGGAGACCGTCCCAGAAGGGAGTTCGGCGATAGGCCGAGACGTGACAGCGACGACCGCCCGAGGCGCGATTTCGGAGACAAACCCAGAAGGGAATTCGGCGACAGGCCCCGCAGAGACTACGGAGACCGCCCGAGGCGCGATTTCGGAGACAGGCCTAAGCGCGAATATGAAAGGAAACCCCGGGATTCTGAAGAACCAGAAGAAGTCGTTTCTTATGAGATCGGGGAAAAGACAATCGATCCTGGATTCAGCCCGGAAGGGAGTGAATCCGACGGATCGGTTTCTTCAATAAATACCGATGATGATGCTGATTCCGAAAGAATCGGAGCGGAATCGGGCAGCTTCGATGAGAATCCAAGGGAGGAAGAAGACGGAGAGGGCATCCGCGAGAGGCATGCCGGCGTTTCCAGGCAGAAGATGGAGCGTAACGCGGCATACAAAATCGGAGACAAGCCTCGCCAGCGCGATTACCGCATGAAGTGGAAGGAGCCCCCGAAGCCTGTCGAATGGGTGTCCAAAAAAGAAATCTATGAGGGCACATACGTCGATCCCGGTTATGAAAATGCGGGAACTGCAGCCATAAACAGGGAAGCCAGGGAAGCCCGCAGAAGAGAGAACGAAGAGAGATACGGTCGCGGAGGCAGAAGAGGTTTCCGCGGCTCCGGCGGATTCGGCGGCAGGCCCAGGAGGGATTTCGGGGACCGTCCCCGCAGGGATTACGGCGGCAGGGACGAAGACGGATCCGTTTCCGAAGGGGAGGAGAGGCCCCGCAGGGACTACGGAGACAGGCCCAGGAGGGATTTCGGGGACCGTCCCCGCAGGGATTATGGCGGCCGCCCGAGAAGGGACTACGGAGACCGTCCGAGGCGCGACTTCGGAGGCAAGCCGAGAGGCGGCTACGCCAGAAAGCCCCGCGATACCGAGTCCGGAGATCCCTCTGGGAACGGCGAGAGCTGAACTATAGCACGTCCGGGAGAGCTTTTCCGGGCGTCTTCTTCTCAGCGCACCCGGGACGGGCCATCCGGTTTTCGTTTCGGCCGAAAGATTGTTCCAAGAAAAGCGGAATCCGGCGGCCGGCCGGACCCCGCGGTTTTGCTCAGACTACGAGCTTCAGGTTTCCTGCCGTCCCCGCGAAAATGTGGCCGGCCATATTCTTCGCCGTCACTGCCAGCGACGCGGTTCCCTTTGATATATTCACTTTGGAGAAGGAATCGGAGCTTATCTTGGCCAGATCCTTCGACATCGATACGAACATCAGCCCAGTGCAGCCCGAGAACGCGCCGGCACCTATGGTCTTCGCTTCAGGCATGTCCAGCATCTTCAGAGAGGTGCATCCGGAGAACGCGCCGGCTCCGACAGTCCCGGTTCCGGGGAGATCGGCCACCGTGAGCATTTTGCACCCGTAGAAAGCGTAAGACCCTATGTCTTTCACGGAATGCATCTGGACAGACCTCAGGGAGGAGCATCCGGCGAACGCCTTATGCCCTACGGATACGGCATCTCCGAGATCGGCGTAAGTGAGCGTCTTGCAGTTCAGGAATGCCTGGCTTCCGATGGAGACGACATCTGCGGGCACGCCGCCCAGACTCACCGAGCCTGGAACCGAGACGCCTGCAATCCCTCCGGAATATCCGGTCAGGGATGCTTCGTAGGGATTCAGGGAGGTCACGGTGTACTTCAGCTTCCCTACGGCGAACTCCGTCCCAACCGGCGATTTCGCATAGAGCTTGCCGGCGGATCCCGAGAATTCCTTTCCTGCCAGATTCTTGGCCGTGGCAGCGATCGTTTTGCCGCCGGCGAAGAACTGGATCTTGCTGAACGCAGCCGATCCCACAGAAGAAAGGCTCCCGGAGAATTCGGCGGATCCTAGGGCATCGCATCCATAGAATGCGTACGCCCCGATTTCTTTCACCGACGTCAGTGCGATTGTCTTCAGGGCCGCGCAGTTGGCGAACGCCTTCTGGGATATCGCAGGCGCGGATACCGACAAGCTTTCAAGTGTCGGGCACCCGTAGAATGCCTTCTCAGCCACCGATCCGACGGCGAATCTGATTCCGCTGTACGTCACCGAAGCCGGGATGCTCGCGGATTTGATGCCCGATGCGAATCCCGTTGCGTCCGCGGAGAACGGATCCAGCGATGTGACAGTGTATTTCACATTGTTCTTGGTGAATACCTTGCCGATTGGCACGGAGGAATATAGAAGCTTCCCGTCCGAGCCTGAGAAGGTCTTTCCGGACAGGCTGCCGGCATCCGCCGCTGCCTCTTTGCCGTTGACGAGGAACTGGATTTTGCCGAATGCGTTGGATCCGACGGAAGCGAGATCTTTAGCGAACTCGGCGGATGCGAGGGCGCCGCACCCGTAGAATGCGTACGCCCCGATTTCTTTCACCGACGTCAGTGCGATTGTCTTCAGGGCCGCGCAGTTGGCGAACGCCTTCTGGGATATCGCAGGCGCGGATACCGACAAGCTTTCAAGCGTCGGGCACCCGTAGAATGCCTTCTCAGCCACCGATCCGACGGCGAATCTGATCCCGCTGTACGTCACCGAAGCCGGGATGCTCGCGGATTTGATTCCGGCCGAGAATCCGGTCGCATCGACCGATGCAGGATCAAGCGAGACGACTGTGTACTTCACGCTGTCCTTCGCGAACACTTTGCCCACGGGGACGGAGGAATACCGAAGCTTCCCGTCCGACCCTGAGAAGGTCTTTCCGGACAGGCTGCCGGCATCCGCCGCTGCCTCTTTGCCGTTGACGAGGAACTGGATTTTGCCGAACGCGGACGCTCCCACCGATGCGAGGTCCTCGGAGAATCCCGCAGATGTCAGCGCTCCGCACCCGTAGAACGCGTACGCCCCTATCTCCTTCACCGACGTCAGGGACAGGATTTTCAGCGACGCGCAGTTGGCGAACGCCTTCTGGGATATCGCAGGCGCGGATACCGACAAGCTTTCAAGCGTCGGGCACCCGTAGAACGCTTTCTCTGCGACGGATGCCACCGGGAATGATATGCCGCCGTACGTCACGGAAGCGGGTATGTCTGCCGCTTTGATTCCGGCCGAGAATCCCGTCGCATCGACCGATGCAGGATCAAGCGAGACGACTGTGTATTTCACGCCGTCCTTCGCGAACACTTTGCCCACGGGGACGGAGGGATACCGAAGCTTCCCGTCCGAGCCTGCGAAGTTCTTTCCGGCGAGGTTCTTGGCCGTCGCAGGCACCTCTTTGCCGTTGACGAGGAACTGGGCCTTGCCGAACGCGTTGGATCCGACGGAAGCTAGATCTTCCGAGAACTTGGCTGACGTCAGCGCTCCGCATCCGTAGAACGCGTAAGCTCCTATCTCTTCGACCGAGGGCAGAGCGACCGCCTTCAGAGACGCGCAGTTGCCGAACGCTTTCTGCGATATCACGGGGGCGCTTACGGATGCATTCACCAGAGATGCGCTCCCATAGAATGCCTTCTCCCCTACCGATGCCACCTCGTAGACGTTACCGCCGTATTCCACTGATGCCGGCACAATCGCGTTCTTCAGGCCGGAGGTATAACCGATCACGGATGCCTGCGCCGGATCCGACGATATCACGGAATACTTCAGATGCCCCGCAGTGAACTCCGTGCCGGCCGGGATCCTGCCCGTCCATACGGCATACAGCGTGACGTCTTTTCTGATGACGAACGTGTTCTTTCCGTCAGCGGTATATTCCGCTTCGGAAGCGGCTTTGTCGGCGGACCACCCCAGGAATTTGCCGCCGGATCTGGTGGGTATCCTATCGAATCTCACTTTTACCGTGTCTCCGTCCGCGTACGAAGCCCCTTCAGGCACGTTGTTGGATCCGCCGTTGGGACTGTAGTTGACGGAGTGGCCGCTCATGCTGAATGTGCAGACGGCGGTGCTGACCAGATCGCCTCCCGATCTGATGAACGCATCCACTCTGTACTCGCCGGTATCGTATCCAGACATGGAGAACGTCATGTCCGCCGCGAATCTTCCGTCGGAGCCGGCGGCGAACGAGCCGTGGATGGTCTGCAGATGCACCAGGTCGGACGTTCTGTACACCCCGTATTCCACTTCGTAAGATCCGGGGGCCAGCTTGCCCGACAGAGATGTTTCCACATCGGATCCCGACGCCGAGGCGGTGAGGCTAAGATCGTATTCGCCGCCTGCGAACTGAATGGCGACGTCCCTTATCCAGACGACCCACCAATCCACCATCTCATAGTTGTAGAGGGCGTATCTGTGGCCGGAATTCAGGTACCGCCCGTCTATGGTCACGGTGGATGTGCTCCAGGTGCTGTCCGAGCCGTGGATATACTGGGCAGGGAATTCGGTTTCGGTGCCGTCAGTCAGGTCCTCAAGATGGATGACGTTCCTTTCCCCGGATTCCTCGTCCACGTCGTAGGCGTATACGGTGACGACCGCGTTCTCCGGTTCGAATCCCAGCTCGAACTGCCCGATCAGCGCATGCTCGCAGTATCCTACGAAGATATCCATTTCATTGCTTTCCGAGGATTTTGCTATGTTCCTGAATAAAGCATAGGTTCCCGGGCTGAAAGCATGGACGTCCCTCATAGGCGGGCCGGATACGAATTCGGCCGATACCGTGAAGGTCTTTTCGTCCGTGCCGTAGCTTGAGGTCCTGAGGTAATAGTTGCATCCCCCTTCCAGGAGGCAGCTCATGGAGAAGTTCAGGCCGTCATCCCAGGTCGCGTCCGTTTTGATGCGGTTCCCGACCGAATTCAGCAGGACGCCGGTAGTGCTGAACATGCCTGACGTCCAGAACCGGTAGATGCCGTCCTCGGGGGCAGTGAACCTGAACGTCGCGTAATCCCGGTAGCCATCCAGCGTAACCTTGTACGGCACTCCGGCGGTCAGAGGCGTGTATTCCGGGGCGGTAGACGGCGCCGCCGCATCCGCGGACATGACGTATGCCAGACGGGTGCCCACATCGGAATACGTGCTGGACAGGTCGCAGTCGCAGATGAGCTCGGCGATGCCGGCCATGCCTGTCTTTTCGTTCCAGCCTCCTCCCACGTTTACCAGGCGCCGATCCGAAGAGCAGCTCACATAGTCGCCTGAGAAAGACAGGTCGCCGCTGTTGCTGCCGGAAACGTATGAGACGGGGAAATCCCAGAACTCCGAAGCCTTGGAGGCGGAGTTTATCCATCCCTGCCCGAGGCTTATGCTCTGTCCCGCGAAAGTCTGGCCATCTCCCAGCCTGGCTCCGCCCAAGGCGTTTCCCGTATACAGGGCGCCTCCGTCCGCATAGGTATCGCCGAGCTGCTCGCGGAGATATCCCCAGGAGTTCTCGATGAACAGCTTGGAATACTCGGATGTCGCATCTGCATACGGCCCTGCGCAATCCGAGAGCCCGGTCGGCTGGGTTTCCATGTCGGCATCGAAGCCCCGGCCAAGCATCGCCTGTGAATTCTTGGTGCCCATGACAGTATAAGCCATAATCTTGTACAGCGTCCATTGGTAGAAGTTCCACATCTGGAAGCCGGATCCGGATGCGGGGGTCAGCATGCCGGCGCATGCCGCGAAGAAGCTGTTGCTGGTGTATGTGGGATAAAGGCCGCTCTTCGACATCATCAGATTCCCGTCGATGCTGGCCTCGTAGACGCCTATGCCTATGTACGGGAATATGCTCTTGAAGGTCTTGCCGTCCCCGGCGGAATGGGCATACGCCGTCATTCCGGTGCATTTGACGGTCCCAGCGGTATAGCTGGGGGAGCTGGATATGTAGAGGGCATCCGAGCTGGCCTTCCAGTAGGCGGTCGGGATTATGAGCATGATGTTGTAGTTCCCTTCGTATTCGGTTCCTTTGAGGGTTCTGGACAGATCGTAGGGGTCCAGCACGAAGGATATGCGCCCGGCTTTGGGGCTGATCTGCTTCTCTCCGCAGTCATCGCCGTATCCGTTGCCTATGTTCACCGCGGCATAGAATGAGTTGAACGGACCCATGCCGGTCTCGGGATCGAATTTCCAGAAGTCGGATATCGCATCCGCCCCTGTGCTCCCGGATGTTCTGGCCCCGGTTATCTGCTTAAGCGCGGAACCGTTCTCCGAAGCTCTTACGGACAGTATTTTTGAGTTGTCGGAATCTGTTTTTATGACATACATATAGGTCTTCTGAGCTGGCAGGGGGGCCGTCTCTATCAGCGTGCCGTCGGCGTCCGAATCACCGATGCCGACAGCCAGAGACGAAAGCACCATCACGGTCACAGCGAAGACCGCAGCTGCTGCTGTTTTCATTCTCATGTTTGGAGCCTCTTTTTTCGTTCCAGTCCGCCGGGACCGGTTTTTGGGAATCCTGCCCCGGATACGGCATAGGTATCGTTTCCGTCCCTTAACTTAGTGATGCGCCGTTTTGTCCGCCTACGCAGGCAATAGGCAGGGAGACGAAGCGCATCCGCCAAGAGGCTAGCGGAAGGCATCCGATGATCGTCTCTGCTTCCGGCGTTAGCTCTGTTTTCGTCGCGAATGCTCGGGCGGATGCGCGCCCGCAGACCGAGAGCAATCGTAAGTCTTACTATTGCCTGAAAAATAGTACTAAGTGTTAATTAATGGATAATAATTATTAATGAAAAGTTATTACCCGGTTGCATGAGAAGGATTGCGATCTATGGGAAGGGCGGAATCGGAAAATCCACAACGTCCTCCAACGTCACTGCCGCTCTCTGCGAGCGCGGGCTGAAAGTCATGCAGATAGGCTGCGATCCGAAATCCGATTCGACCGGGCTTCTTCTGGGAGGGAAAAGGCCGCTCACGGTTCTCAATGCGGTGCGCGGGGGAGGATCCCCGGCTTTGGACGACATAGTCTTCGAAGGGTACGGAGGATCCCTCTGCGTGGAATGCGGGGGGCCGAAACCCGGCACCGGATGCGCCGGCAGGGGCATCATCGCCGCTTTCGAGACTCTTGAGAGGCTGGGGGCCGTCGAGCATTTCCGTCCCGACGTCGTGATCTACGATGTTCTGGGCGACGTCGTGTGCGGCGGATTCGCCATGCCCATCAGGAACGGCTATGCCAGGGACATATTCGTCGTGACTTCCGGGGAGATGATGTCTCTGTACGCCGCCGGGAACATAGCCGAGGCGGTGAAAGGATTCTCAGACAGCGGTTACGCCCGTTTCGGCGGGCTGATACAGAATTCCAGGGCCATCCGCGGGGAGGACGGGAAAGTCCGCGAAGCCGCGGAGGAGCTGGGCACGGAGGTCATCGCCGTCCTGCCCAGATCGGAGACGGTCCAGGAATGCGAGGCGATGGGTATGACGGTCATACAGGGCGCACCGGATTCGGCCCAGGCGGAAGCGTACCGCAGCCTGGCGTCGGAGCTCCTGCGCAGATCGGAGGAGGCCGCCGGAGGCCTCAGAGGGATGTGAACAACATGGCGAAGAAAGCATTGTTGATAGTCGGGCACGGATCCAGATATCCTTACAACAAAGAGATCATGGAGCTGCAGAAGCGGCGCCTGGAAGAGATGGGTTTCGAGAACGTTTACATAGGGTTCAACGAGACCTCCCACCCTTTCATAGGGGAGGCGATGGAGAAGATGGTATCCGACGGCGTGGACGAAGTCGCGGCCGTCCCGTTCTTCATAGCGTCCGGCCTTCATATGGTCAGAGATATCCCCCCGAAGCTCGGTCTGGAGGCAGGGAGCAAAGAAGGGGAGCCGGTTTTTCTGGGCCGCAGGATGAAGGTGCGCTTCGGGGACCCCTTCGGGAAGGACCCCATGCTCGCGACCATACTGTCCGAGAAGATCGAAGAGACCAGGAAAGGGTCGGAGACGGCGGTAATCGTGGTCGGGCACGGCTCCAGGCTCCCATACAACAAGGAAATCATAACTCTGAACGCCGGCCGCCTCAAAGAGATGGGATTCTCCAATGTGTTCCCCGCTTTCAACGAGTTCGACGGGCCGGATCTGAAGGAGGTATTCGACTCCTGCGCCGACGGAAGGTTCGACGAGATCATCGTTCTGCCGCTGTTCATCTCGCTGGGCGACCATCTCAAGAACGATATCCCCCCGAAGATCAGGCAGAAGGACGGCTGCCCGGACTGCGAGATCGAATGCGCCGGAAGGAAGGTCAGGGTGGTGTATGTCCCGCCGGTCGGCGAGGATCCGCGTCTCACGGACATATTCGCCGCCAAAGCCAGGGAAATGCTCCGAGGCAGGGACATGGAAGCTCTCGTGCTGGACATGACCCACGGCGGGTACATCATCGCCGAGCGCCTGATGGACCGCGGATGGGGGGCGGCGTGCGTGGATGTCTACAATGTATCCTCTCCGGAATGCGATGCCCGCATGGCCGCCAGAGGCATCCAGGCGCTGGACGAATCCCCGGAAAAGCACTTTGATGCCGTCTTCATGCCGGCCCACTGCCCCGATTCGTTCATAGGCAAGGCATCTTTCGGCAGGAAACACACTTTCAGCGACGCGGTGAGGATGCTGATGCCGGACGGCCTCCCGTTCAGGGTCGAAGTCACCGGAGTCAAAGGGAAGACCAGCGCGTGCTATCTGATCGCCCACATCCTGGATTCCTGCGGAAAGAAGGTTTTCCTCCATACTTCGAGGGGGCAGGGCCCGTATTCCGGGGGATCGCACAGGGTCGAAGCCTTCAGAAGCATAGCTCCGCCGATGCTGCTGGAGCTTCCGTCCGAAGGGTATGATGTGATCGTCGCCGAAGTGTCCCTGGGAGGGAGCGGCCGCGCGGACATAGCGGCCATAACCAATCTGGCGGACGATTACGGGATAGCGAAGGACACCAGGAAAGCGTCGGACGCGAAGGCGCAGATATTCTCGCAGGGGATCAATCTCGTCAGGGAGGACGAGAAGGAATTCTGGGAGGCCAAAGCCCCCGGAACCGATCTGAGAACGTTCGGGGCGAACTGCCGCGCGCTCGGGGCGCCCAGATTGGGGGAGCCTCTGCGCATAGGGTATTCCTACGGGGGCAGGGATTATGAGGCGGACCTTCCGCCGGACTGCCTTTCGCTTCAGTATCTCCCGGCCATCGATATCGCCCTCAGGATTTCCGAGTTCATGGACGTCCCGGCGGACAGGGTAAGGGAAGCGCTGGGAACCTTCCGCGGCGTGCCGGGCAGGGGCGAAGTCTCGAAGAAGGGCGGCCAATGGTTCGTGAAGGAGAGGAACCCCGGGATATCGCATATCTCTATCAGGATGACCATGGAGTGCCTGAAGGAGATGGGAGCTCTGGACGGCTGCTTCGTGGTGGTGGACCCCGTCAGCAGGAAGGTCTGCGACAAGATGAAAGCCCCGCTCATACGCGAAGTCCTGGACGGATACGGCGTGGAGTACGTCATAACAGACGGGAAAGGCGGGGAGGTCGACGCCTCCGGCCACAAGACCGTCGCGACTTTCACAAAGGAGGCCTGGCAATGAAGATAATCCATCCCCGTCCGAACCCGATCGTCGCCGCGATGTACACCCTCAGGGATCTGAACGTAGACGTCATAGTTGTGCACGGCCCGGCAGGCTGCTGCTTCATGGCGTCCAGGATGCTGGAGGAAGCCGGCGTCAGGGTGGTTACCAGCGGCCTCATGGAGGACGATCTCATCTTCGGCGGCTCCGAATCTCTGGTGGAGACCCTGAAGATGTCATGGGAGAAGTTCCATCCGGATACGGTCGCCGTAATAGGGACCTGTTCCAGCATGATTATAGGGGAGGACATGGACGCCTCCATAAAGAAGGCCGCCCTTCCGTGCAATGTTTTCTCAGTGGACAGCCATGGATGCTCCGGCGACAACACAACCGGCGCGGTGAAAGCGCTGGAATGCGCATGCAGAGCCGGGCTTCTATCAGAAGGGGAGCGCGACAGGCAGATCTTCCTCATGAACGCGGCCACATCCATGGAGAAGAGGGTCGGCATGGCCGGTAGGGAATATCTTTCGCCTACCAGAGGGCCGACCAAGCTCGCTGCCGCCAGGAGGATAGCCGACGCTTTGGGGAGCGGGAAGAGAGTGGCCTGCGCCATGCTGGCGAAGAAGGAGCTGGCGTTCCGTTTCGCGGACATGTTCATAGCGCTGACCGAAGCCAAGGAGAAGCTGGGTGGGGAGCTATACCTGGTCGGGAATCTCGACGGGAATCTGGGCCTCCCAAGGATCAGAGGCTACGCCGAAGCGATATGCTCCGAGCTGGATTCCAAAGGCGTCTCCTACGAGTCCGTCGGGGGGATGGACGAATACGCGCTCATCGGGGGGAGGATCAAAGAGAAGGTGGACGGGTTCGCGCCGGATCTGCTCATAATAATAGGCATACCCCACGCGTATCCGGAGCTCTTCCCCGGGAATCTGCTGGTCACGGATCAGCCCAGGCAGCTGGCGAACTATCTATCGATGGGCCTGGATGCCGTCGGCGAAGTCTCCTCGCATTCCATGGTGATGGGCGTCAAGAGCATAATCCCGCTCGAGACCGGGGACACCCTGAGGGAGCTTCTCAGATGAAAGGTGCGGTGATCGCCGGGGCCGGGAGCGGAGCCGGGAAGACTTCGATTGCCACCGGCATAATGTCGTCGCTGTCGAAGCGGATGAAGGTGCAGCCGTACAAGGTCGGGCCCGATTTCATAGACCCCATGTACCATACGGTCGCGTCCGGCAGGGCCTCCAGGAATCTGGATACCTACATGGTTCCGGGCGACGGCATCCGCGGGATAGTGGGAAGCTCATCCGCAGGCGCGGACATATGCATAGTGGAGGGCGTCCGCGGCCTGTACGAAGGACTTTCCGGGGTTTCCGACCGCTGCTCCACGGCCGAGGCGGCCAAGATCCTGGGGTTCCCGGTGATCCTGGTGATAGACGCGCGCTCGCTGACTAGATCCGCGGCGGCCATGATAAACGGGTTCATAGCCTTCGATCCCGGCGTGGACATCCGCGGCGTCATACTGAACAACGTCTCCGGAGAGCAGCACGAAGGGAAGCTGAGGGAGGCCGTGAAGAGGTACTGCCCGGGGGTCGAGATCGTTGGCATGGTCAGGAGGCATCCGGAATGCGGGCTGAAAAACAGGCATCTGGGCCTGAAAACCGTGGACCGGACGTCCGAGGAGGAGGTAAGAGGCCTGGAGGCCATGGCCGACGACATAGACATGGACGTCTTCCTGGGGATATGCGAGTCATGCGAGGCGCAGTTTCCCGGAGGGTCCCCGTATACCGGGCACAGCGCCGGAGCCAAGGCGGCCGTCCCCATGGACGATGCTTATTGCTTCTACTATAGGGAGAACCTGGAATGCCTGGAAGCGGCTGGGTTCAGGATAGAATACTTCAGCCCTCTGGCCGGGGATCCGCTTCCTGACGCCGACATGTACTATCTGGGCGGAGGATATCCCGAGCTCTACGCGGACAGGATATCCGAGAATAGGGATTTTCTGGAGGGTCTCAGGAGTGCGTCCGATAATGGCACTATAGTATTCGGGGAGTGCGGCGGTCTTATGACATTGTGTAAGACTATAGTGACAAAGGACGGAACCAGCCATAAAATGGCGGGCATATTCGATGCGGACGCCGTGATGTGCGGAAGGCACGGCCCGAAGTATGTGGAAGCCGTCTCCGCAGATGCGAATCCTCTGTTCTCCGGCACGGTGAGAGGCCACGAATTCCATTATTCGGAGCTTAAACTCCGTTCCCGGCCCGAATACGGATTCCGCATGGCCAGAGGGACCGGGATCTCCGGAGGGTTCGATGGCCTCTGCGCCAGGAATTCTCTCGGGGAATATATGCACCAGAACGCCCTCTCGGCGGAGGATTGGTGTAAGACTATAGTGGAAAAGATTGAATGAGGGGGCATCCCCTCGGTTTCAGCGGAATTCAGTCGCGTCGCTGTCGAGGACTTCGTTCCAGAGCCTGATGGTCTCCTGGGCGTCTTCCTCGTCCATGATCTGGATCGCGAATCCGGCATGCACGACTGCCCAGTCGCCGACCCCGGCTTCGACCATGGAAAGGTTGGCTTTCCTGATGGTCCCGCCGAAATCCACGTCGCCCATGCTACCCTCTATCTTCACGATCTTCCCCGGTATCGCAAGGCACATGATATCACCCCGAAATGATCTTCAGAATCGCTTCCGCAGGCTGTCCGTCGGCCGCTTTCAGAGCCTCGAGCGCCTTGGCCCTGTCGCATCCGGCCTGGGACATCACTAGGTTGATGTCGTCTTCGCTGAATATGGGCTCCGGCTCCCCGCTCTCGCCGATGTTCATGACAGTCTCGGGGCCGCTGATCTGGTAGCTCTTGCTCCCGGGCATCTCTATGCAGATGACTTCGGGGTTTCTGAGCACGATCTCTTTGTCCTTGGTCCTGATGATGACTTCGGCGACGTCTTCGACGGCAGTCTGCGTGATCCCCATCTTCTTCATCGCCTGCTTCATCTGGCGGTCGTTCATCCTCATTCCTGGCATATGGGCACGTCTACTGTTTCGTACGATTTTAAATTAACTATGCGGAAAAGGGGGTAAGTGGTTTCGGCGGGCGGATCAGGACAGCGCTTTCGAGACGGCTTCCTTCAGCGATCCGAGGACCTTTCCGGCGGATTCCGGGTCGGGCGCCCCGCCCTGGGCGAACTCGGGCTTTCCGCCGCCCCTCCCGCCGAACTCTTTCAGCACGTCGCCGAGGATCTTTTTGCAGTCGACCGCTTCGCAGCCGGAAGCCAGTATGACGGAGAGGGTTTCGCCGACGGACACTATTGCCGCCACTCCCCCCTCCGATTTTATTGATTCAGCCTTCTCGGACATCGCCGTGCGGTCCCCTCCGGGCACGCAGGCGCAGAACACGCGGCATCCGCAGATGTCCTCGGAAGGAGACGAATCCAGGATGATTTTGGAGGCAGATCTTAGCAGCTTCCTGTCCAGCTCGAGCTCGCGCTTCATGTTGGCGACCGCTTTGGGGGAATCTTCGGCTCTGCAGCCTATCTCGTCCGTGATCTCCAGGGCATCGGCAGACATGGCCAGCGCGGCGTCTTTGGCCGCATCTCCGATTTTGAAATGGATGGCGACGCCTTCCTTCCCGGCGGAGACCTTCTTATCCACCGCAATGAATTCCAGTTCGGAAGTCTCCATCACGTGGATCCCGCTGCACGCGGAGAGGTCTATGTCCCCGATGGCGACCACGGTGATCTCCTCGTCCTCGGGGATCCTGTCGAGCTTTATCCTCACTTTCTCGAGGTCGGGGTCGTCCCTGTCCATGACGCTCTTGGTCACAGGGAGGTTGTCTCTTATCGCCTGGTTGGCGAATTTCAGCGCGTCTCTGATCTGATCCCAGGTCAGATCCCTGTCGACGATCACATATTTGCTCTCGGGTGAGATATAAATCTTGGTGATGGTGAGTTCGGGGCACTGCCTCTTCAGGGAGCAGAACAGAAGGTGTTCCCCGGTGTGCCCGCGCATCAGGTCGTAGCGGCGGTCCCAGTCGACGCCGCACCATACCAGATCCCCTTTGGCAAGATCGTTGCCCGGCACTATGTGCACGATGTCCTTGCCTTTCATGCGGACCTCGGTGACTTTATGGTCGCGGATGCTTCCGGTGTCGCAGACCTGTCCTCCGCCGCCAGGATAGAATGCGGTGGTGTCCAGGATCACTTCGTCCCCTTCGACGGATACAACCTCGGCCTCGAAATTGAAGAGGTATCCGTCGCGCCTGAATATTTCGTCGGTCATGCTATCGCTGCCACGTCCAATGCCTGATGGGTTAATAAATATCCTTGAAGACATTCAAGATGCGCATAACATGGCCGCTGAAGGATTCGACGAATTGGACAGGCGCATAATCGAGCTTCTCAGCACCTCCAGCCAAGGCTCTTACAGGCAGATAGCCAAGACCTTGGATGTCCATCCGTCCACGCTGATCCAGAGGGTGAAGAACCTCGAGTCCAAAGGTATAATCCGCGGGTACCGCGCGAATATCGATTTCATGAAGGTCGGATATGAGTACATGGGAATCGTGAACGTCAGCGCTTCCGACGTCATCGCCGCTCAGGAGGAGATCGCCGGCATACCGCAGGTGGTGGCCGTGTTCGATGTCACCGGGGAAAGTGACTGCATGGCGTGGATCGCGTGCGCGGACAGGGAGGAGTTCTCTGCCGTGGTCAAGAGGATAAACTCCATAGGCGGGGTCACCCGCACGAACACGTCCGTGATAATGGACATCAAAAAAGATCCTTTCTCCTTCGTCCCGATAGTGAGACGAAGGTCGGGGAATGGGTTTTGCCGGACGGTATCCGGCGCAGAAGGTCAGAACCTTCTCGGAGGCATGGGCGGGGAGCCGAAGCCTCCGCCGCACGGCCCGCGCATCGGGGGCCTGCATTCGGAGGGACCCATCCACGGGCCTTTCCACTGGGGCTGCCCCCATCCGGCGGGCTTCCAGCGTGGCCATCCCATCGGGGGCATCGGTGCCTCCGGACCTTTCCAGCACATTCCCATCTGCGGCCCGAAGGGTCCCCTGTGGTGTCTGGGCCCTCCGCGCATCCTCATGAGCCTGCGGAAGTCCTCCTCGCTCATGGACGCGCGCATGCGCTCGATGAACTCCCTGCAGCCTTCCTGTCCTTCGTCGGCGCTCTTCTCTTCGAGATTTGCTATCACTTTGCCGAGGATGGCGTTGAGGCTTCCGAGCTCCTCTTCGTTCAGGCAGCCGAAGATGTCCTCGGCGTCGAACGGGTCCTGGTTCAGCTGCCGGCCCTTCTCGGTCAGGCGGACGATCATCACCCTTCTGTCCTCTTCCGACGGCACGCGCTCCGCGTAGCCGTCCCTCTCCAGGCGGAGCAGGAGCTCGTTGAGGGACTGCTGCCTGATGCCCATCAGGAATGCGAGGTCCCTGGTGGTTATCTCGGGCTTTATCTTGAGGATGGCCATCGCGCGTCCCTGGCCGCGGGTCTTGTCCATTATCGGATCCGGGTCGCGGGGGAACATGCTCCTCCTCATCAGTCTGTTCAGATGCATCACTTTCTCGCAGGCAGACTTTTGCATATCGCTCATTTCTTTTTACCTCAGGCAGTATAACAGGCTACCTGTATTTAAAATTATACATGGTGCCTGTATGAAATTTCCCGATTGAAAAAATCGTGCCGTTATTCGGTGATATATAATGGTTTGCTGTGCATGCACACGTCAGTTTAATAATCTTAAAGAATACAATCATCCGCATGATGGAGGAATTCATCATGCAAAATGCTAGCATAAAAGATAGAACTGAGACAAAAAGCATTGCCGAAACTGAGCACAGGGTCAGGATCGGCGAAGGTGTTCCGCATGTGCGTCCGTTCATATTGGGCGATGTTGATGTCGAAGAGGACCGCAGCGGGGGCGAAGAGTCTTTCGAACCGAAAGGATTGCAGGAGGAAAGAATTCCCCTCGGAGGCAGGGGATATGCGGTCATGCGAATCGGCAGCGGCTGAATGGCGGCACAATAATCCGCGGATGACGGAAGCCTGACAGAACCCTTCAGAACAGAGGGCGGGTGGCGCCGTTTGCGCAAGTTATGGATGGGAATCCGCAAGCAGCGCCATCCTTTTACGGATCAGGCAGTCTCATTCGCTATTCAGATATGGGCGGATTATCGATTGAATGCGCGTATTTCTTGGGAGAGCATCCATCCGGCAATCACAGATCTTCTTTGGGCAGCGGGTTGGCCACTTCTCTGTCCGTGGCGGCGCACCACAGGACATAGGCCGAGAGCGCGATAAGGACGATTCCGACTATGGTGATGAGGATGTCCATGGATTCCTCGTGCGCGACGAGGAGGTTCACCGCGACGTATATCGACACTATCGCTATGATCAGGGATGTCCTGCGCCCGTACTTGCTTTCTCTGCGGCCGAGGGCTGTCAGCAGGGCGACGACGCCGGCGGAGAGGAACTCCATGAAGAGCATGATCCCGTGGAGCGCTTCGAAGAGGTAGACGAGGACGATGAAAAGTGCCCCTAATATTATCATGGGTATGCCGTCGGTGCTCCTGATGCCCCGGGCGACGACCGCATTGAACCCCATCACAATCATGAGTATGCCGGCGACGGTGATCTCGAGGACGACGGCGTGCGCTCCCAGAAGGACGAAGATCACCCCTATGACCAGCAGCAGCATCCCTATCAGCGCACTGTGCGTACGGGATCTAGATGCGATGTCGAGAAGCTTGTCGACGTCCTCTTTCTCCATGAGGGCCCATAAGAAGTTGAGGATAAAAGATTGAGGGACGGATCCGCAGGGCTTGCCGTTTCTTCCGGAATGTTGCAGTCCGTCTCATAGCTCAGTCATTGCTTGGCTTAGGGGCGGATTCCTTTTCTGTTTCTTTCTAAATAATTACTTTATATTGCTTCAGAATAGCGAGTGGCATTGTCAGAGGCTCTTTTATGAGAAGAACAAACACATGCGGAGACCTGAGGGCATCGGACCTCGGGAAGAAGGTATGCCTGCAGGGGTGGGTAAGGTTCTCCAGGGATCACGGCGGAGTCGCGTTCATAGATCTCGCCGACAGATACGGGATCACGCAGGTCGTATTCGACCCGGAAGATCTTCCCGCAGGATGCGACAAAAATCAGATAGAGCGGGTCATGTCCACTTTCACCCGCGAATGCGTCGTGTCGATCGACGGGATAGTCAGGAAGAGGGTTGAAGGCACCGACGACGCCAGGAATCCCACCGGGGAGATCGAGGTTCTGATCACCGGCGCCGAGCTTCTGAACACCTCCGCGATGCCTCCTTTCGAGCTCGGGGACCAGAAGGAAGGGGTCCTGCCCAACGAGGACGTCCGCCTGAAATACAGGTATCTGGACCTCAGGAGGACCGAGATGATCCAGGCGATGGAATTCAGGAGCAAGCTCGTCCATCTGGCCAGGCAGTTCCTGGAGCAGAACGGCTTCCTCGAGATCGAGACTCCGATCCTCGGCAGATCCACGCCAGAAGGGGCAAGGGATTACATCGTCCCGTCCAGGGTCCATCCCGGGACTTTCTACGCTCTACCCCAATCCCCCCAGCAGTTCAAGCAGATGCTGATGGTCGCCAGCATGGACCGCTACTACCAGGTGGCCAGATGCTTCCGCGACGAGGACTCGAGGAAAGACAGGCAGCCTGAATTCACCCAGCTGGACATGGAGATGTCGTTCGTAGACATGGAAGATATCCAGAGCATGATGGAAGGCCTCGTCTCCTATGTCTGGAAAGGCCTCTACGGGAAGGAGCTTCAGATCCCGTTCCCCCACATAGGATACCGCGACGCCATGGAGAGGTTCGGATCCGACAAGCCCGACATGAGATACGGCCTCGAATTCGTGAAACTGACCGAGGTCGTGAAGGACGCTCCCTACAAGATATTCCAGAACATCCTCGCGGAAGGCGGCATCGTGGCCGGAATCAACCTGAAAGCCGGCGTCGCCGGAGAGAAGGTCGGCAGGAACGACGTGGACCGCTACATACACTACGCCAAGAAAGTCGGCCTCGGAGGGCTCACCTGGATGAGGTGCGTCGACGGGAAGCTGGAGAGCAACATCGTGAAGTACTTCACGCCCGAGATCCTCGGCAACATAAAGTCGGTTATGGGCGCGGAGGAAGGCGATCTGCTGTTCATAATCGCCGGACCCTGGAAATCGACCTACGAGGGCGGAGGGTTCCTCAGGAAGAAGATCGCCGAGGACCTCGGGCTGGTCCCGGAGGACGTCTTCCAGTTCTTCTGGATGGACCAGTGCCCCATGTACGAGGTCGATCCGGTCTCCGGGAAATGCGACGCGTTCCACCATCCGTTCGTCCTTCCCCAGGGAGATCCCATGGACTCCGGCGTCGGAGGCGCCTGCTTCGACCTGTGCCTGAACGGCAACGAGCTCGGATCAGGTTCCCTGCGTATCCACAATGTGGAGATGCAGAGGCAGGTGTTCCACAAGCTCGGCCTGGACGACGACAGGATCGAGAGGAATTTCGGCTACTTCGTGGAGATGCTCAGCTACGGGGCGCCTCCCCACGGCGGCATCGCCATCGGAATAGACAGGCTGTGCGCCATATTGCTCGGCAAGGATTCGATCAGGGACGTCATCGCGTTCCCGAAGAACAAGAGGGCGGTGTCTCTTCTTGACGGCTCCCCGTCCAAAGTCGACGACGACAAGCTCGAGGAGCTCCAGATCATCTCCCTCGCAGGAGACCTGGACATCGGCGACATCGACGAGTCCGAGATCGAATGATTTACATGGGGCTCCGGCCCCTCAAACCTTTCTTATCGTAATTCTATTCTCCCAGCTATGGAAACGGATCCGTCTGCCGTGCCTGAAAGTCTGAGAGCATTCTTCGGGGAGCATCCCAGGGTCCTGCTGGCGTTCTCGGGCGGCACGGATTCCTCCTATCTCCTGTACGCCGCCATGCAATGCGGCGCCGACGTCAGGGCATTCACGGGCAAAGGACCGTTCCAGCCGGATTTCGAGACCGAAGATGCGGTATCGTTCGCCGGGAGCATGGGCGCGGACCATTCCGTGATGGGCATCGATCCCCTTTCGGACCCCCGCATATCATCGAACGGGCCTGACAGATGCTATCTGTGCAAGAAGATGCTGTTCGGGAGGCTCCGCGCCATCGCGGACGAAGAGGCGAGAGCATTGATAGACGCCACCAACGCGTCGGACGATCCCGCTTCGAGGCCCGGGATGAAGGCCCTGGAGGAGCTGGGGGTGCTGTCCCCGCTCAGGATTTGCGGGATCCCCAAAACGGAGGTCAGGAGGCTGTCCAGAATCGCCGCCCTCCCTTCCGCGGACCTTCCTTCCAATTCCTGCCTGGCTACCAGGATCGAGACCGGGACGATGATAACCCGGGAGGCGCTGGAGAGGGTGGAGAAGTCCGAGGACGGCCTCCGCAGGCTGGGATTCTCGGGATTCCGCGTCAGGGACAGGGGCGACCGCTGCATCTTCGAGATACAGGACTGTGAAAAGGGCATTCTCGACTGCAGATCGGCAGAAGCGTATTCCATCCTCAATAAGTACTATTCGGAGATATCCTACGGAAGGAGGCCGCCGGAATGAATACGCTGCAGATTCTTCAGGACGTGAGGGACGGGAAGCTGTCCCCGGAGGACGCGGAGGTCATGCTGAAGGCCGAGCCGTTCGTGGAGCTGGGCTACGCGAAGCCAGATACGCACCGCCGCATCAGGCAGGGGGCCACAGAGGTCATCTACGGAGCAGGGAAGACTCCAGAGCAGACTGCGGGGATAATCGAGGCCCTCATCGGAGGGGGCGCCGGATGCGTCCTCGTGACCCGCGCTCCCGAGGAGACGGCCAGGCTGATCAAGGAACGCTTCCGCGACGCGGAGCATCATCCGGACTGCGGCATGGTCATCGTAGGGAAGAAGCCTGAGCCGTCCGAGAACAGCCTTGTCTGCGTCGTATCCGCAGGCACAAGCGACATGAAGGTCGCGGAGGAGGCCGCGATCACAGCCGAAGCCGAAGGCAGCAGGGTCGTAAGGATCTACGACGCCGGGGTGTCGGGCATACACAGGCTCCTGTACAAGGCAGACGATCTGCTCAGGGCGAGAGCCGTGGTCGTGGTGGCAGGGATGGAAGGCGCCCTCCCCTCGGTAGTCGGCGGGCTCGTGGACGTCCCCGTCCTGGCTGTCCCTACGTCCGTGGGCTACGGGGCCTCGTTCGGAGGCGTCACCGCTCTGCTTTCGATGATGAACTCCTGTTCCAGCGATGTGAGCGTCGTGAACATAGACAACGGATTCGGGGCGGGATACATAGCCAGCATGATAGACAGAAGGAGCGCGCCATTATGAGGACGTTATATCTGGACTGCAGCGCCGGCGTTTCCGGCGACATGATGCTCGGAGCCCTCTGCGGGCTTCTGGACGACCCGCACGAGCTCGA
Source organism: Methanomassiliicoccaceae archaeon (assembly GCA_016281925.1). Taxonomy (GTDB): domain Archaea; phylum Thermoplasmatota; class Thermoplasmata; order Methanomassiliicoccales; family Methanomethylophilaceae; genus Methanoprimaticola. Next base: position 15,870 of record JAEEJP010000116.1, on the reverse strand, counting down.
AGGGATGATGAAAGATGCAGGGATCCCTCACGTGGACGTCCGCATCGAGAAGGCTTCCGTGTCATCCGTATCGGGAAACAGGGTCCGCGTCCTGGTCCATGGGGAGGAGGAGCATCAGAACGACGGCCGCCATGGCCATCACGGCACTCAGGGGAGCAAAGAGAGCGTCATCTCCGGCCTGAACGTCTCCGAGACGGTCAAGAAGCATGCTCTGGAGATCTACGGCTCGATAGCTTCCGCCGAGGCCGAGGTCCATGGAAGGCCGGTGGACGAGGTCCATTTCCATGAGGTCGGGGCCATGGACGCCGTGGCGGACGTGGTGGGCACGTGCATGCTCATGGAAAGGCTGGGGGCCGAGAGGATCGTGGCTTCCCCGCTCAGGACCGGATACGGCCAGGTGAGGTGCGCCCATGGCGTCCTTCCCGTCCCCGCTCCCGCGACCGCCATCCTTCTCAGAGGCGTTCCGGTTTATGCGGGGGATGCCGAGGGCGAGTTCACCACGCCCACCGGCGCCGCCCTGATATCACATTTCGTTCAGGAATACGGCAGGATGCCGCTGATGACCTACGACAGGATCGGGACCGGCTTCGGCGGCATCGAGGCCGCAGGGGTCGCCGACATGCTGCGCGCGTTCCTGGGGGAATCTGACTCCAGGAAGCCTACGATGACGCAGATCGAATGCAATCTCGACGACATGACCCCTGAGGACCTCGGGGAGGCCGTGCGCGCCATAATGGATGACGGGGCTCTGGACGTCAGCGTTCTGCCCGCGACGATGAAGAAGGGCCGTCCCGGACATATGATGGTCGTCCTGTGCCGGGATGCCGACAGGGATCGCATCGCCAAGTCGGTCATCAGGAACACGACGACCATCGGCATCCGCATGCACAGGTGCGAAAGGCTGGAGCTGTCCTCGAGGTTCGAAACGGTTTCTACCGTCTATGGGGATGTCAGGGTAAAGACTTCGGAAGGGCACGGCATATCGAAATGGAAGCCGGAGCATGATGATGTCGTCGAAGCGTCCAAGCGCTCAGGCGTGCCTCAGGAAGAGGTCCGCCGCGAAGTGATCCGTTCCAAGCGGTGATGATTGAGTTTCATATTTGCAAAAATCTTTGATAAATCATGGATTTATTCATAAACTGCAAAAATCCTCGATTAATAATGGATTTATACAGCAATACGCATCATCAACCATGGAGAAGTATCTCGAAAGGAGGGGCTATATAGACCGCATCAGCGCCGGCCGCGGAGATACGGACGTCATCAAGGTCATAACAGGGATGAGACGCTGCGGAAAATCCGTCCTTCTTCATCTGTATTATGAAGAACTGATCAGGACGGGCGTTCCGAAGGAGAACATCATCCAGATGAATTTCGAGAGTTTCGAGTATCAAGGCATAAAGAACAAGGGCATGCTGAACGAGTTCCTTTCGGAAAGAATCAAGACGGACGATCTGCATTATGTTCTTCTGGACGAGATTCAGAATGTAGAAGGTTGGGAGCTTACGCTGTCCGGATTGGTATCCATGGGCAACTGCGACGTTTACGTAACAGGTTCCAATTCCGATATGCTTTCATCCGAACTGGCAACCCGTGTCTCCGGACGTCATGTGGAAATCCGTGTTTTCCCGCTGTCTCTATCCGAATTCATGGAGATGCACGGTTACTCCGACGCGGAGAAAGCGATGCTGGACTATCTCGAATACGGCGGTCTTCCCGGGATAGATCTATCCAGGGGATCCAGGTATCTGATGGATTATCTGGAAGGTGTCTACAGTACTGTCGTGATAAAAGACGTCCTGAGGCATGTGAATGTGAGCGATCCTGCAAAGGTCGAGGCTATAGCCAGGTTCCTGTTCTTCAATATAGGGAATATAACCAATAAAGCTTCCATAGCAAAGGAGACAGGATTGTCAGAATCCACGGTAGGGATGTATATGGATGCTATGGAGGAGGCTTTCCTGATCCTCCAATGCAATCGTTATGACGCTGTGGGCAAAAAGTTGCTGAGAACAAATTCCAAATACTATGTCATGGACCTCGGCATCAGAAAGGCCGCACTGGATATGGCGGCCGGAACTGACATAGGCAGGCTTCTCGAGAACGTCGTCTTCGTCGAGCTGTTGAGAAGGGGATACAAGGTGAGAGTAGGCAGCTACAGGGATTCCGAAGTGGATTTCATAGCATCCAAAGACGGCGGAATCGAGTACTACCAGGTATGCCAGACCCTGATGACCGAAGGCACGAAGGAAAGGGAGACCAGGTCTTTGATGCGTCCCGCGGACAATTATCCTAAGACGGTGCTGACGCTGGACCGTTTCGGACTGGGCGACGACAAAGGGATCGCAATCAGAAACGTTGTTGATTGGCTTATGGGAGACCCCATTCTCTGAGCGGCCGCAGTCAGTTCCCGATCAGCCAGCCGGGATTCCAAAGCCCTTGGCGATGCCGATATCCCTCTGGAGCCATCCTCACGGGATTCTATGCGGACACGTTTATTCGGCGTTTCTTTGTAAGCATCGCAGGAACGTCGTGAACTCCGGGATCTCCTTCCTCTGGAAATGCAGCGGCCCCGGTTCGCTGTCCTCCGCGGCGTATCCTATCGGCAGGATATGCATGAGGACGAGGTCGTCCGGGATCCCGAACGCCTCGCAGATAGGTTCCGGATCGAAGTATCCGACCCAGCATGTGCCCAGGCCGAGGTCTGTGGCCTGGAGCATCATGTGGTCAGTGACTATCGACGTGTCAGTCTCCGCGATGTCCCTTCCGGTGAACCTGCTTATCCAGGACTCCCCCTTCTTGGCGAACACCAGCATGACGACGGGCGCCCCGAAGGTCATGATGCACAGCTCGCCGATCCTTTTCACGGCTTCGGGCGACCTGAGCACGTAGATGCGCTGGCACTGCTTGTTCTTCCCGGTGGGGGCGAGGCGGGCGGCTTCGAGGATCTTCCGGATCTTCCAGTCCTCGACAGGCCTGCCGCTGTACTTCCTGACGGAGTACCGGCGGCTGATCACGTCCTCGAACTCCACCCGTTCACATCCTCGATTCGATGTCCTTCCTGACCGCTTCCACGACCTCCGCAGAGGAGAACCTCCCTCCGCTTTGCTTCATGACGAATCCGATCGCCTTGTTCGCGGCCTTCTCGTTCTTGGCATAGTCCGCTATGATGGCGGGGTTCTGGTCGAGGAACTCCCCTATGATCTTGTCGAGGTCGCCGGAAGCCCCTTTCACGGATTCGGCCGATTCGCCGGTCATGGCGCACTTGATCTCGAGGGCGCATTCGGTGTCGGTTATCTCGCCGGCGACGAACCTCCTGATTATCGGCACGACGTCGTCGGGGCTCCCTCCGCGGGCTTCCATGGCCTTCCATCCGGCGCTGACGGGTCCCGAGACCCATTTCACCGCGTTCTGGACCCCGAGCTCCTTGGCGACGGCCTCGAAGGTCTCCGCAAGGCCCACGGAGGTCGTTACGAGCTGTTTGGCGGCTTTCTGGTCGATGCCGTACTCGTGCGCCAGCCTCAGGGCCATCTTCTGGGGGCTCTCCTTGATCTTTATGGCGTCCGCCATCTCCTTCAGGTGGTAGATCCCCAGGTCTGGCTCGTCGATGTATCCGTAGTCGGCCTCGAACTCCTTCTTCCTCACCGAGATGGTGACTCCGCGCTCCTCGTCGAATCTGCGGGTCTCGCGGTCGATCTTCCCGCCGGCTTTCAGGATCTTGGTCTGTCTGATCATTTCGAAGGTCAGCGCCCTCTCGACGTTCTTCAGCCCGGTGACGTTCTTGACCTCGCATCTCTCCTTCCCTACAGAGATGTTGCAGTCGCAGCGGATGCTCCTCTCGCCGTCTCCGGGGAGGGCTATGACGTGCCTGATGTCCTCTATGAGCTGCCCGAGGAATTCCCTGGCCTCGGCGGGCGTGGATATATCCGGTTCGGTGACTATCTCCGCCAGCGGAATCCCGGATCTGTTGTAGTCGATCAGGGATGACAGATCTCCGACCCTCTTGGTCTTCCCGGGGTCCTCTTCGACGTGGATGCGGGTGATCCTGATGGGTTTCTTGCCGTTCAGATAGTAGACGCCGCCTTCTCCGATGGGATTGTCGTACTGGGTGATCTGGACGCTCTTGGACATGTCCGGGTAGAAGTACGTCTTCCTGGAGAACCAGGTGGTGTCCGCCACCTTGCATCCGAGCATCTTCGCCAGCATTATGCCGTATTCCAGGACTTTCCTGTTGAGGACCGGCCTCGATCCCGGCATTCCCAGGCATGTGGGGCACACATGCGTGTTCGGCGCCGGGGCATCCGTGGTGGGACAGGAGCAGAACATCTTGGATTTCGTGGGCAGCTGGACGTGTATCTCAAGTCCGATCTTCATGCGCCCACCTCCGGCTTCCTCATCTCGAATCCCTTCTCCCATTCCTCCGCGGCGTCGAACAGGACTTCCTCGTCCCAATGGTCGGCGACGAACTGCATTCCGATTGGCATGCCGTCGGAGCCGTATCCGCACGGGACAGATATGTGGGGGGTTCCGGCGATGTTGGCGGGGACGGTGAGGTAATCGGCTTTGTACGAGTCCAGCGCGGACATGCCGGAGATATCGTCGAATCTGGGCGCGGAGAACGGCATCGTAGGGGCCAGGACGGCGTCGTGGGTCTCGAACGCGCGCTTGTAATCCTTTATGACCACCTGCCTGACCTTCAGGGCTTTGGCATAGTATCTGTCCCTGAATCCGGCCATTCTGGTGTAAGTTCCGAGGAGGATCCTGCGTTTGGCCTCGTCCCCGAAGTATTTGGAGCGGAAATAGCTGAAGTAGTCGTCGAATTTGAGGGAATGGTCCCCTTCCTGCTGTCCATACCTCATCCCGACGTATCTGGCCAGGTTGGTGGACGCCTCCGAGGTCGCTAGGACATAATACGCAGGCATCGCATACTTGAGCGAAGGCATGTCGATGCTCTCCACGTCCACGCCCATGCTTCTGAGCCTTTCCACGGCTTCGAAGAACGCTTTTTCAACGTCTTTGGACAGCCCTTCGACGCCTTCCTTGGGTATGGCCACAGATTTCAGCTTCCTCCCCGTATCCTTGAATTCCGGCTGGGCGCAGGAAGTCGGGTCTTTGGCGTCCTTCCCGGCTATGATATGGGTGTATTTCCTCAGGTCTTTCGCGTCGGCTGAGATCACCCCGATCTTGTCCAGGGAGTTCCCGTAGTCTATGAGCCCGTATCTGGAGACGCGCCCGTAGGTCGGTGCGATCCCGTATACGCCGCAGAACGACGCGGGGCAGCATATCGATCCTCCGGTGGACACTCCGAGGGAGACATGCCCTTCGAATACCGCGGCCGCGCATGCCGATCCTCCGGAGGAGCCGCCGCATGCCCTTTCCAGGTCGTAGGGGTTCCTGGGGATCTCAAGGCCGGAGTTCGTGGAGAACGTTCCGAACCCGAACTCGTCCATGTTGCATTTTCCGATGAGCTTTCCGCCGGCGGCCCTCATCTTGGCTATCGATTCGGCGTCGAACGGCGGCCTGTATCCTACCAGAATCTTGGATCCGGAGCAGGTCTCCATGTCGGCGGAAGTCAGATTGTCTTTGGCAGAGAACAGGAATTTGGCGTCCCCCGGGTCGGAGTCCTCGGTCATCGCGTGGAACATGCGGTATTTTGCGTTGGTCTCCTTCAGCCCGGACAGTATGCTCCGCATGGTCATGACAGCCTCGGCCCCCTGATGTATCTTTCGTAGGTGTCCATGCCTCTGAGCAGGACGTCCGGGTCGGCATCCATGCGGGGCTCGTCATCCCTCAGGACGTCGGCGACCTCGATGGGATTCACGCCGGATTCCTCGCAGTCGGGAGCCTCGTCCAGCAGCTCGAAATACGAGAGGATGTCGTTCAGATCCTTGCTGTATCTTTCCAGCTCGGCTTCCGTGAGCTTGATATGCGCCGCGCGGGCGACTCTTTCCACGGTTTCTCTGTCCATTGTCAGACCTATTGGGGCCTAACGCGCGATTCAATAATAAATTGTATCGCGGAAATCCGATGAAAACAATGCCGTACAGGGTGACCGCGTCCTTCTCGAAAGCGAATTCTTCGCCGTTGGCCTTGGCGAACGCGCCCATGTCGATGCCGAGCGCCGACACCGAAGGTATGAGCATCTCCGGGAATCTGCACGGCTCCGGGTACGAGCATACCCCGCAGTACCTGCATCCGCCGTCGGAGAAGCCTTCGCATAGGTACCCTTCCTTCCTCAGCGCCAGGACGACGTCTCTGACGCAGGTCTGGAGGTCTTCGCCCAGCCTGTCCATGAGCGCCGCGTCGCCGAAGTCGGCTTCGAACCTTTTCTTGAACACGCCTGCCATGCTGTATTTTCCGCTCAGGCTGCGGATGTCGCCGGAATATCCCGGCGGGCAGCCCCAGGTCTTCCCGTAGCTGCCGCATTTGTTCTCGGCGCAGAGGCTTCTGCATCTCAGCAGGGATTCCCCGCTGTATTCTGGCAGTTTCCAGTCCATCAGCTCGAATCCCTCCGGCAGGGCCGCCGCCGCAACGTCTCTCCAAGGCTTCATGCCGAACAATCTCCCGGCTCACTTTATAAGGTTTGTCGGAGTGTTTTATAACCGTGCCAGGAGTACAGGAATCATATGGCAGAGGCAACGCCCGAGAAGAAGATCGCCACGGCGATGAAAGCGATGGATGAGGGGGATTTCAAGAAAGCGTACGCCGCATTCAAGAAGCTGACCGCCGAGTTCCCCGAGGATGCCGAGGTCTGGTACTGCAAAGCCGAATGCGGGAATTTCGCGTCCGGAATGGCAGGGGCCAAGATTTCGCAGGAAGATATAACCGAGGCTTACAACAAAGCCATCGAGCTGGATCCCGAGCGCGTGGATTATTACCAGTCCTACGGGCAGTTCTGCATCTCGGTCGGCAAATACGACGAGGCCGAGAAAGCCTACTGCGAAGCGGCGGAGATCGACGAATCCATGTCCTCGTCCCTGTTCAGCGAGTTCGCCATAGAATACTACAACGCCGTCATGGCTTCGTACGGCGAGATCATGGACGATCCCAAGGCCCGCGCCCCTTACGGGAAGAAGGCCCTCAGCTATCTTCTGAAAGCTCTGGATATGTCGGTCGAAGAGGCGAAATCGCTTCTCTGACCCGATCGGGAGATTTCCGCGGCCGGGGCGCCTGTCTCCGGCCCGGCCCCTATTTTTGCGTCCGGTTCCGGGCCGTCCCCATCACCTATATCTTTGCGGCAAGCGTTCCTAGGGCAGGAGGCTATCCGACGGGCGGCGCAGGAAAGATCGGCATAATCGCATTCTCGGCCGCGGCCATTATCACGGGGGCTTTCGCCGGGGCGTTCGCATGGGCTGTCCTGTTCGCGATGGATTTCGGCGTCAAAGCCATCTGGGAAAGGGCGCCGGTCTACCTGGGGGATTATTATCCGGTCATAGTCTGCCTCATCGGAGGCCTGATCATCGGCATGATGTCCAAGCGCATCGGGCCATATCCGGAGGATCTCATGCAGGTCATCGGAAAGGTCCGGCGCGACCGCCGCTATGACCACAGGAATCTGGGGAAGATCACCGCCGGAGCTGTTCTGCCGCTGGTTTTCGGGGGATCGGTCGGGCCGGAGGCGGGGCTCAGCGGCATCGTCGCCGCGCTGTGCACATGGGTCGGCGACCGTCTGAAGCGCATCGGCAAGGATCTCGGCGAGATGAGCGCGCTGGGGATGTACGCCACGGTCTCGGCGATATTCACCGCGCCGTTCCTGGGGATGTTCCTTTCGGCGGAAAAGGATGCGGCCCAGTCCGGCGGGCCGGCAAAGGTCTCCCGGGCGATGAGATTCGCCGCCGGTGCGGCCGCCGCCATAGGCGCAGTCGGCGCGTTCTATCTGCTTTCCCATTATTTGGGCGGCGGGCTTTCGCTTCCGTATTACAGTCAAATGGGGCACGGGGCCGACGAGCTTCTGTGGATGATTCCGGTCGCTCTCGTAGCGGCTTTCGCCGGCTGGCTGTTCCTTGTATTCAGCGCCGCGTTCAGATCCGCTGCGGACAGATTCTTCGGCGAGAGACCGGTTCTGATGTGCGCCGTCGCAGGTCTGGTCCTGGGCATTTCAGGGGCGCTTCTTCCGTTTACGATGTTCGCCGGGGAGACCCAGGCCGGCGAGCTGAACGAAGTCTGGACGGGGATGTCGGCGGGGCTGCTTCTGGCAACGGGATTTGCGAAGGTCGCAGTATCGGCCATGTGCGTGAACATGGGCTGGCGCGGCGGGCATCTGTTTCCGCTGATATTCTCCGCGATAGCGATAGGCTACGGGCTTTCGTCTGTCATAGGCATAGATCCGACGTTCTGCCTGTGCGTGTGCTCGGCGGCTCTGATGGGGGCGGCGCTCAGGAAACCGGCGATGGCCATAGTGCTGCTGTTCCTCTGCTTCCCGATTCAGGGAGCGATAATAATGGCGGTACCCGCGGTCATGGGAGCATATCTGCCTCTGCCGGAATCGGTGAAGAGAATCCTCTCGGAGAAGAGCCGATCGAAAGATGGAAAAGATGGTAGCGAGGGGTCGATTTGAACGACCGATCTCCGGGTTATGAGCCCGACGGGATATCCTGGCTACCCTACCTCGCTATGAAATTCCCAATAAAACAGGGGTATATAATTTTAATCCCCGGGAACGCTATGCCCTTGCTCCCGGGGAAGATGTTGCGATCGGTTTCAGAAGAATTTTTTGAGGAACATAAGGTCGTCCAGTTTCCCTTTGACCTTGATCTTCTTCAGGACGTACGCTTTCATCGGCCTGAGGGTTCCGTTCATGAGGGCGCGGAGATTCTCGACCGTGGTTATCAGAGTGAGATCGGATTTCTCCAGGAGTTCCGGCTTGAATTCCGAGACATGGGCGTCCTCGATCTTCATGGAGTATTTCTCTTCTTCGAGGTCGATGTTGATCGTCTTCTTGAGGGGCATGAGCTCTTTCTTCAGTTCAGGGTCGCTCTCGACTTTCCTGTGGAATTTGTCTATAAGAGCCTGCAATTCCTTTTCCATCGTCATTTCCGTTCACCAATCGCTTAGTTTCGTGTTGTATCTTCCAGACAGCATGGCCCTTACGGGCTCCCAGGAGCAGCGGACCTCTTTCGGCGCTTCCCTGTTCTTCCTGATCCATTCCTCTATGAACTGCATAGTGTCGCGGTCGCTCGGATATCCGCTTCCGATATCCGCCCCGAATTCTCTGCGTATGTCCTCCATCATCCTGTCGCGGGTCACTTTCGCGATTATGGATGCGGCGGATACTATAGGGTATGTGTCATCCGCTTTATGCTTTGCCGTGATTTCTTTCGCGCCTCCGAGAGCCGCGCTGAAGCGGGCGGAGAATCCCGTTTCGTTCACGTCTGGACAGTCGGCGATGACGGCATCTGCGGGATGCTTCGAGACGGCGTCGCAGAACATCCTGAGCTCTATCTCGTTCAGGCTGCATGTTTTGCGGAGGCGGTCTATGTCGGCGGCGGACGCTATGGAGACGGACCATCCCGGCACGGAATCGATGATCTGCCCGTACATGGCTTCGCGCTTTTTCGGAGTGAGTTTTTTGGAGTCTTTCACGCCGATCTCCAGCAGGGCGACATCGGATTCCGCGAAAACCGCGCCGACTACCAGCGGCCCCATTACGGAGCCTCTTCCGGCCTCATCCACACCGCAGCGCATCATGTTGCCGCTTGCCACGCCGAAGATATAGATTATCTTTTTCTATGGATGCCATTTCCTACAATTTTTGTAGTTAGACAATGCTTAATTAAACAGGCGACGTATGACACGGCATCATGGCATTGAAATGCGATCTTCAGTACGGCAAAGGGGATGTCGGATACAAGCTGACGCGCGTCGGAGTAAAGGGCGTGCGCAAACCAGTCATCGTCAAAAGGGAAGGCATCGGAAAGACGCTGAACAACGCTCTGAACTGCTCCTTCGACATCACGGTAGACCTTCCTGCCGACCAGAAAGGCTCGCATATGTCCAGGAACGTCGAGGTCCTCAACGAAATCGTGGCGGACAGCGTGAAGAATCCGATATCCGGCCTGGAGGACATGGCGGCGGACATCTGCAAGCGCCTTCTCGTACGCCACGAATATGCTCGGACCGCGGACGTCTCCATATATGCCGAGTACTTCCGCGGCGGCGTGACGCCCCTCGGGAAGCCCACTTTCGAATCCTACGGGCTCATGGCCGGAGGCCACATCGAAAGGGACGGGGCCCTGCTGAAGAAGATCGGGGTGGAGGTGCTGGGAATGACCGCATGTCCCTGCGGCCAGCAGACCGTGACCGAGATGCTCGGCTACAGCGGCGATATGCCTGTGATGACGCACAACCAGAGGAATGTGAGCTCCCTGGTTCTGGAGATGCCTGAGGACATCTCCGTGGAGGCCGACGATCTTATCGACATTATAGAGGACTCCTTCTCCTCTCCTACTTTCGAGCTTCTGAAGAGGCCTGACGAGGGCCAGGTCATAATCAACGCGCACAACAAGACTAGGTTCGTCGAGGATGTCGTCAGATGCGTGCTCGAGCGCGTCGTAGCCAAATTCCCGGACCTTCCGGACGATGTTTATGTGGATGTAACCAGCGAATCGGAGGAATCCATCCACAAGCACAACGCATTTGCGGAGAGGGAAGCGTCTCTGGGCGAGCTCCGCCAGGAAAACCAGTGAGCCGGCATCCGGGCCCCTGACGGGGTCCGATGCTTTTCTGTTCAGCCGCCGGCTCGTTCCCCGTACTTTTCGAGGCTCTCGTCCATCACGGATATGTCGCTGACGTACACCCCTTCGGGGCATTCGAGGTCGTCCAGGCATCCGACCCAGTAGACCACCAGCCCCGGACCGAACAGCTGGGTGTACGGTACGAGCTGCTTCCTTGAATTGAACCTGAACTCCGTGTTGTCGCCGAACGAGGCTTTGCTCTCGACCCAGCAGATTTTGTGCCCGCGATATACCGCCGGCTCGTCCAGAAGGCAGTCGGGGGTTTTCGTCGCGTCGATCCCGCGGAGATCGTTCTCGGTGCGGTAGCCGATGCCCTGGCCGTCCAGCCATTCGTGGAGGAGCTCCTCCCCCCACAGCCCCCTCTCTTTCTGGCGGATGTTTGCCTGGGGGGAATACACTATGTCGTTCTCCACGGCTTCCCGCACTTCTCTGGCGGTCTCTTCGCTCTCCAGAAGGTCCGGATCGTTCACGTAGCTCCAGAACTCCTTTTTGGATGCCCCGTCCTCCAGGAATATGAACATCGCCGTGAGGATCGGGGGGAAGCGGTATTTGCCGGACAGCTCCATTATGGACTTCCCTTTGGTCCACTCCTTCAGCATGCGCTTGGAGTTCTGCTTCACCCTGTAGAAGTTCTTTTTGACTTCTCTGCTGGTTTTCTGGGTGAACAGGGAGTCCAGCATCCTTTCGTCGTACTGGCCGGAGAGTTTTCTGACGTCTTCGACGGTCCTAAGGCTGTTGTAGAGCTCTTTGTACTCGTCGTAATTCATGCTATCATCACTGCATATTCCTGCATAGGTCCTCCACCGCATCGAATATCGGGTCTCTGACCATCGAGGTCGGAGGGCAGTATGCAGTCTCGGCTCTGACGAGGAAATCCTCGGCAGTCATGCCGCAGACGATCGCGGATGTGAGCCACTCTATGCGTCCGGTGGCCTCTTCGCCGGCTACGATCTGTGCTCCGATGATTCTGTGCGTGCTCCTGTCGCCGAGGACCTTGACCATGAGCTTCTTCCCGCCGGGATAATACCTGGCGCGGGTAAGTCCTTCAGCTTTCCCCTCGGCCGCCTGGATGCCATACCATGAGGCGAGGCTTTTGGACATGCCGGTGCCGGCGATCTGCAGTCCGCCGATGACGCTGACCCAAGGGCTGGCTACCGGTCCGAATTGGGCTTCTGGGCCTTTTGCGGCGTTGGTTCCAGCGACGCGGCCCTGTTTGACGGCGGTCGAGCCGAGCTGGCTCGAGGTTGCCCCGGGATATACCGCCGACTGGCATTGGACCAGATCCCCGGCGAGATAGATGTCAGGCACCAGGCGCCCTCTTCTGTACGGCTGGAGGGTCGGGGACACGACGACGGTGTTCAGCTGGCCTATGTCGAATCCCAGCGCTTTGGGTATATCCAGGTTGGCGCGGATCCCGGTGGCGAATATCATGACGTCGCAGGGGTAGGATTTACCAGCGGCGGTCACCCCGGACACTTTCCCGGTTCCGTCTACCGACTGGACCGGCGCTTTCATGACGAATTTTATGCCCATGCCTTCGAGGTGCTCCTGGATGTGCCTGGCCATGTCGCCGTCAGCTATGCGGGGGATGACCTGGTCCATCATCTCGATGACGGTGACGTCTTTCCCCATCCCTTTCAGGGAAACCGCCAGCTCCAGCCCGATGACTCCGGCGCCGCCGACGACCACCTTGGATGCCCCTTTCAGAGCCTCCTGTATGCGTTTCCCGTCTCTTACCGTCCTGACTATGAACACATTCTCCAGATCGGCGCCGGGTATGGGCGGGACGAAAACCCTTCCTCCCGTGGCGATAACCAGCGAATCGTACTGGTAGGTCTTCCCGCCGGCGGCCACGGTTTTCGCGGCGTCATCAACGGATTCCGCCTTAGTTCCGGTGATGACATCAATCCTGCGGTTCTTCGCGTAGAATTCCGGGGTGTGCATGACGATTTCGTCCCATCCGCTTCTGCCTTCTATGCCCCAGGGGATGGCGCAGGGCGAATATGCTATGTCAGAATCCTCGGTGAGCACTGTGATTTCGGCTGCCGGGTCTTTCTCCCTCGCGGCAGATGCCGCGGTCATCCCAGCAGCCCCCGAGCCTATAACTATGATCTTCTTTGCCATTTGGCTTACCGTAATGGTCAACGGATGCTTTTTATAATTATGTTGCGAGACGCAAAGTCTCTTCCGCGGCGTGCTCGTAGCCGACAAAGTGTTATATCCGCATGCTCGGATGGGGGCGCAGGTGTCGGAGATTGAAAGAGAGAAGATCCCCGTCGGAGCTCGAGGCTCTGTGGAAAGAGGACGACATGGCCGGCGGCGAGAAGGTCCGCGCTATGGTGATGATTATGCGCACCAGCGGATGCTGCTGGGTCAGGAGCGGCGGCTGCACCATGTGCGGCTACAGAGAAGCCTCCCTCCGCGACGTATCCGAGGAAGACCTCCGGAAACAGCTGGCGCAGGCTCTTTCCAAGTACAAAGGGGAGCCTTTCGTCAAGATTTACACGTCCGGGAGCTTTCTGGACGACAACGAGGTGCCTCCCGCGGTCCGGGCCGAGATATATTCCGCTTTCTCCGGATGCGCCCGCCTTCTCTTCGAGAGCCGCCCCGAATTCATCACCGAGGATTCGGCGGGGGAGATTCCGGGGAACGCCACCGTGGCGCTGGGGCTGGAGAGCTCCGACCCCGAGGTGCTGGCGGCGGCCGTCCACAAGGGTTTCACCCCCGACGACATACGCCGCGCAGGGCTCCTTCTGAAGAGCCGCGGGATCGGCGTGAGGACCTATCTCCTTCTGAAGACCCCGTTCATGACGGAATCCATGGCCATACGCGATGCGGTCTCTTCCGCCATGTTCGCCGACGCTTTCTCGGACGAGATCTCCGTGAACCCTCTGAACGTCCAGCACGGGACATATGTGGAGAGGCTGTGGAAAAGGGGCGAATTCAGGCCGCCCTGGATATGGACTCTGATAGAGGTGTTCAGGCAGCTGTCAGGAAGCGTCCATGCCAGGCTGATGTCCTCGCCGTCCGGGGGAGGATCCCAGAGGGGAGTCCACAACTGCGGCTCCTGCGACAGGGCGGCGCTGGACGCGGTCGAAAGATTCAGTTTCACCCAGGACCCCTCCGATCTGGAGGTTTCCTGCCAATGCATAGCGAAATGGAAGGCATACATGGAATCCGAGGATCTGCTCGGATCCCCTGCGGACCTGGACAGAAGCTTCGAAAACGAGCTTACCCTCAGGGTTTTGTGATAATATGGCAGATTTCGATATCAAGAAAGGATGGCTCAAGAACATAGAGGGAGACGGCCTGAAGAATCTCATGGAGGAGGTCTTCGGAAACGTCTCCGAGGAAGGCGGGAAGTTCGTATCCTCATACGGCATAATGGAGAGGATAGAGGCCAGCATAGTGTCCAAAACGGTGCTGGACATAACCACCGCCAACAAAGACATCGATCCCACGCAGATCCCGGATGCCGAGGTCCTCGACAGCAAGAGGAAGCTCAACGAGTTCGCCGAGAAAGCCACGGGGTTCGACGCAAAGGCCCGCATGAAGAGGGCCCAGAAGAAAGCCAAGGAAGGCAAGCTCTGATTTTTCCGGGCGAGGCGCTTCCTTCCCCGCCCGATTTTATCCTATCTGCGAGTGAGATCCAGCCGGAAGGCTGTGCCCGGCATCCCTGCCGGCCGGACTTTCCGAGACAGGCGCTCCGCATGAATGCTATATATTATTTATTTGCACAGGTATTGCTCGCTATATCATGCCAGCATCAGCCAAAGTGAAAAAAGACGAAGAATATTGGAAAGAAAAGCTTAGAATCTACATGAACTATAGGAATGTCTTCAACAACAAGCCTCAGATATGCTTTTTGGATGACAAGCTGGCATTCCATATTTTCGCCGACAGATTCAATCTGGGATGCCCCGATCTTCTTGGGATTTACTACAAAGGAGAATATTGCGACTGCAATCTGGATCCGTAGATCGGCGGCGATCTGAAGCAGATGGGAGGGTACTTCTGCAAATGGATCCGGGGGATGCAGGGCACCACTACTTATTACGTCGACAGCTACAGCGATCTGGTTTCGATCCCCAACATCAACAAATACACATGGATACTGGAGGAGAAGGTCCAGCAGCATCCGGCGATGGCATCGCTGAATCCCAATTGCGTCAACACGATACGCATAGTCACTGTCCGCAGTAAATCTTCAATAGACATATTCGAGCATTGGATGAAAGTGAGCGTCGATGACAGCCATGTCGACAACAGCCATTCGGGAGGGATCACGATGGCGGTAAGCGATGATGGTCGGCTCAGCAAGCAGGGCCTTCAGATCAGCACCGGCAAAAAGTTCACCAAGCACCCTCTCACCGGCATCAAATTCTCCGAATTCACCATTCCGTTTTGGGATGCCGCAAAAGAATTGGTCGTCAATGCCCATAAGCATCTGTACGGCATGAATTCGGTAGGGTGGGATGTCGCCATAACACCGTACGGGCCCATATTGATAGAAGGGAATTCCAAGTGGGATATGACCATATTTCCGCAGCTGACGGGAGAGGCTCCGGAAGAAAAGTACGGGAAATATTTCAGTAAGAAACGGGCGTGAAGGCGCTGCTCCAGAGTTATCCGGGGATCGCAGGGGGCATCGCCCCGTGGCCCTCATCTTTCGATCGTGCAGCGGAGTTCCCGTTTCGCGCGTTCTTGAAAAGCCGGGCGCCATGCCGGCCGGTTATCCCGCCAGCATCCGTCCGGCAATCATCCGCGTTCCCATGCAGATCCGCTCGCTCCGATTCTTCGCTGCTATGCCGGCATCACCGGCGATTTCTTTGGCAGAAGATCAAGCCGTAATATTGTGGGACTGCCATGTTTAAATATGATATACTATTACCATCGGTCGGATTGGACATAATAGTGTTCGACCAGACGCATCGGGCAATGCGAACGCAACCCACATCCCGCCGCCATCCCACGGGAATTCTGGCGGCATCATAGGCGCCACGGTCGAAGCATTAAGACGTTCGTCTGATAAATCGCGAGGTTAGCGAAGACACCCTCGCAGGTATGTGAGAATATGCCACAAAGAAGACGTCCTAAGAGAGGATCTAGGGCATACGGCCCTAGGAAGAGAGCACAG
>JAEEJP010000115.1 GCA_016281925.1 Methanomassiliicoccaceae archaeon | reverse complement strand
TCGAAGGTGAGTGAGATGAGCGCGGATGACATCTGGAACGGCTTCTTCGGAAGCTTCGACAGCTTGAACAGAAGGATCGAGGACATGTTCGCCCAGCTGAACATGGACGGCCCCGACGTCAAGACATATGGATATACCATGTACCAGGGTCCCGACGGGGTAAGGCACGTGAGGGAATTCGGGAACAGCGACGGAACCTTCGGCAGACCTCAGCTCGCATCGGTCAGGGAGCCCTTCACCGACGTGTCCGAAGAGAACGGCGAAGTGAAGGTCATAGCCGAGATCCCCGGGATCGAGAAGAAAGACATCAACCTCAGCTGCAACGGCGATTCCCTTTCCATCAGAGTAGACAGCGGAAGCAAGCGCTTCTCAAAGGATGTGGCCCTCCCGTGCGAGGCCGACCCGGATTCCGCCAAAGCGGTATACAACAACGGGCTGCTGGAGGTCACGCTGAAAACGCTGTCCTCGAAGCAGAACGGGAAACGCATCGAAGTGATGTGACGGACCCTCCGGGGGGATTCCCCCGGACCGGCCCGCATTCCGCAGATCGCCCCGATTCATTTTGGGAGAATCTTAAAGTCATTTTCGGGAAATCCCTAAAGTTACTTGCGGGAAATCCTTAGATTTCATAGTATTCGTGCTGTATAATGACGCTTACGCCCGACGGAGTCCGCGTCGTCCCGCTGACATCCCTGAAGCCATGAAACCTCAGGAGACGGCGCCCCGCTTTGAGATTTGATGCCCCCGCAGAGTTCAAAAGCCGGCGGATGATTCGGAATCAAGGGGAATTTGGGCTATGAAACCCGGAGTTATGGTCATCGGCAGTTCGAACCTGGATACGGCGATCTATCTGGACAGATTCGCGTCGCCGGGGGAGACCGTGCATGCGTCAGGGAAGAAAGTCTCCTGCGGAGGCAAAGGGGCGAACCAGGCCGCAGCGGCCGCCAGAGCCGGAGCCGACGTCACGTTCATGACCGCTCTGGGCGACGACGCGGAAGGAAAGATCCTCGAGGAAAAGCTTTCCAAAGAAAAGATGACGCTTTCCGTCGTCCGGAAGCAATGCGATACCGGCCAGGCTTTCATAGAGATTGACGGCCGCTCAGAGAACCGCATTGCCGTCATCGGAGGGGCCAACATGATGCTGTCGCCCGAAGACGCGGAGAATATGGCCTCAGCCATCTCCGGACGCGGGATCCTAGTCCTTCAGAACGAAATCCCGTCCGAGACGGATCTGTCCGCCATGAAAATCGCATCCCGGAGCGGGACGCTGACGGTGTACAACCCGGCCCCTTGCAGGCCGATGGCGGAAGGCATGCTGGAGATGACCGACATCCTGGTGGTGAACGAAACAGAATTCCGGTATTTCGCCGGGACGGACGACCTCGGGAAGGGATCCGCGGCCCTCATTTCGGAGGGAGCGGAAGCCGTCATCGTGACCCTCGGGAAAGCAGGGTGCTTCTATGCGTACGGAGAACGCAGCGGAACCGTGCCTGCGCCGGAGACCGAAGCGATAGACACGTCAGGCGCGGGCGACACGTTCGTGGGGTATCTTGCCGCATCCCTGTCCGAAGGATCTACCATAGAGGGATCGATCCGCCTGGCCATAGCGGCGGCTTCCATGTCGTGCACCAAAAAAGGGGCGATGGACGGCATCCCCACCATCGATGAGGTCTGTTTCCGAATTATTTGCCAATAAAAATATAAAATCCTCTGCGCCATTGGAGAATGTATGGGACGCAACGAACTCATCAACACCACCAGAGCCATACTGGCGAAGGCGGGCTTCGACGTGTCCTCCGCGCTGAGCCTGAGGGGGATATGCTTCGATGTCATTGCCAGGCTCGACGACAAGATTCTCATAATCAAAGTTCTCAGCAACATCGACGCCTTCTCGAAGGAGAACGCCGAAGAGATGAAGACCTTGGCCGACGCGCTGGACGCGACCCCGATGGTCACCGGCGAACGCTCGAGCTCCGGCGCCCTGGAGGCCGGGATAGTATACTCCAGATTCAACATCTCCATAGTTTCCAACGAAACGCTGGCGGATCTCCTGCTCGAAGACACTCCGCCGTTCATATTCGCCGCCCCCGGAGGGCTCTACGTCAAGCTGGACAGCGAGATGCTCAGGAAAGCGAGAGAGGAGAGGGGCATCAGCCTCGGGACCCTGGCGGAGACCGCGGGCGTGTCCAGGCGCACCATCCAGATGTACGAGTCCGGCATGGGCGCGATGATAGATGCGGCGCTCCGCATAGAGGAATACCTGAGGCTGCCGGTGATAGAGGCCATAGACCCGTTCTCCTTCAAGAGCGAGGACAGGGACAAAGAGGAGAGGCAGATACGGGACATCCCCGATCTGTTCGCCCTCAGGCAGCTGTCGAACCTGGGATTCAAGGTGTCCCCGGTGGTGAAGAGCCCCTTCGAAGCGGTCACGATGGACAACAGATCGATGATCCTGACCGGGTTGGGGACGGATGACAGGGGGATAGTCCAGAGGGCAGTGGTGGCCTCGGAGCTCTCCAAGATCATGGACCGGTTTTCGGTCATGATAGTCGAGACCAAGCGCGATCGCGACAGCATAGACGGGACCGCGGTGGTGTCCAACGAGGAGCTGAAAAAGATAGACGCTCCGGACGAGCTGACCGACCTGGTCGCATCCAGAGGTGCGAAGAGATGATATCCATGAACATCGGCGGATGCGCCGTGGACATCCTGCCGTTCGTCAGCGGCCTCAGGTCCGAAGCGGAAAAGTGCGCGAAGCGTTCGGGAAATACGAAGCCTACGGAGTCTCGATGGGGATAGAAGGCATCCAGGCCGTGGAAAAGAGGGACGAGATCGAGGACGACCCTACGGTGAGCGAGCTCGATCTGGTCTACGCCGACAAAATGGGCGTCTTCGGAGAGGTGGAGATGCCTTCCCCAGCGGTCTGCGAGCTGGTTGACCTCTGCAAAGAAAAAGGGATCAGCGTCATCCCCCTGGACATGAACGACGAGGAATTCACCGAGCTCTACTGCGACAAAGTCAGGACGTACGAGTTCGTCAAGGAGCACCGCCTCGCCAAGAAAGGCATGAAGAAAAAGTTCGAAGCCTCCACCCCCGAGGAATTCGCCCTGCAGTGGGACAGCTACGTCAACGAAGTCAGAGGATACAGGGAAGTCTCGGAAGAGAGGGAGAGGCACATCGCCGAAGAGATAATTGACGTTTCGAAATACAGGAAGAGCCTGCTCGTTCTGCTGGAGGTCGAGAGGTGCGGCGGAGTGGCCGCGATTCTCGAGGGAAAATGACCTGTCCTAAATGCAAAGAGGCCGCCGATGAAGGATGGGCTTTCTGCCCCGGGTGCGGCGCGCCGGTAGGGGAATGCGGCCTGTGCAGAGAATACGCCAGGATGGGATACGAATACTGCGGCAAATGCGGGAGGCCCCTCTCCGGAAGGCCCGAGAAGGCCGCGGACAGCCATATGCTGTCCAAAGCCGTGTTCGTGGCCGCCCCCGCAGTCGTCGCCCTCCTCATAATAGAGCTGATCTGCATGTATTGGTGGGCCGGAGACGTCCTGGATTGGATTCCCGGCCACGAATTGCGGATGTATCTTCTTCTGCCCCAGATGGTGACGATAGGGACCATCGGAAACGGCGCGCTCCAGGCGTATTGGATCCTTGTCATGGCCGCCATAACCGTTTCCGCGGCCGTTTTCGCCTATCAGTCGCGGACGATCGTCACGGACAGGAACGGGCCGGATCTGGTCGGGAAAGTGGAAAGGACGCCGCTGTTCTGGCTGTCCATGATGTTCAGCGCCTATCTTGCCCTGGTCATCGTGGTGGCTGCCATACAGGGCGCCGCGGGATACGTCATCACGGCCCCGGACGGCCTTCCTCTGGGAACCGAGCCGGAAGCCCTGCTCTCCTACGCCAACGCGGCCGTATGGGAGGAGATAGCGTCCCGTCTGGTCCCTATAGGCATACCCATGGTCATCGTCGCCATGCTCAGCGGAAAGAGGGATTTCCCGAGGTACATCCTCGGAGGTTTCGGCGTCACCAAGGTCGGCATCGTCCTCATAATCCTGTCCGCCACCATATTCGGTCTGGCGCACCTCGACAGCTGGGGCTGGGCCAAGGTTGCCCCCATGGTCATCGGCGGCCTGATGATGTCGTATCTGTACGTCAGATTCGGCATCCACGCCTCGATAATCTTCCATTTCATCACGGATTATTCGGGGATCGCTCTGGCCGCCGTGGGAGAGCAGATCTTCAGCTTCATATTCATCCTGATTGCCGTCATCGGATTCATCAGCGTGGTCGCCCTCGCCAAGCGCCTGAAAGACGGGTTCCATAGCATAGGGAGCATGCCCACATGGGTCCGGGAAGAGGATCAGACGGATGACAGCAGCGACTCCAACCTCGGCTGAGATTCTGCCGCGGATTCGAAGCTCTTCGATTCGATTATGTAATTCCCGCCGTATCCGGACAGCCTGCGGATTACGCTCCGGAAATCGATGCTGCCGTCCCCTATGGTCAGGTGGGAATCGTCGTCTCCCATGTTGTCATGGATGTGGACGTTGGCTATCCTCCCTTTGAAAGCGTCGATCATCGCGTCTATCTGGCCGGCGGTGTTCGCATGGCCTATGTCGAAGCACACCGACAGATCCGTGCCGTCTATGAGCTCAGCCAGCTGCGCCGCAGTACGGCCAAGGAAATAAGGCTTCGAGGGCATGTTCTCGATGGACATGGTCACGCCGTACTCCTCCGCCGCCCTGCTCAGATATTTCATGGAATCCTTGGCGATCTCGACCGTATGCCTCTCCAGCCCTGCCACCGAAAGCGAATACAGCCCCGGATGCACCGTGACCAGTTTGATGTCGAGATCCGCCGCGATCTCAGCCGTGCGGACTATCTCGTTGATGGAGGCTTCCCTCATGCAATCGGACACAGCGGCCACATTAACGTCGCATATCGGCGCGTGTATGGAATATGACATGTCATACGATGGGAGGATATCCTCCATCTCGTCCGCGTGATACAATACCGAATGGAACGCCTCCGAAAAAATCTCCCAGTGGTCGAACTCCTCGAAAACCGGTATCAGCCAATCCTCGACGGGGTTGGCGCTGAATTCGGTGCATGATATGCCTATGGTCATAGCTTGACCTCCTCGCCGTCGACGGTCATCGGAGCCACCCTGTCTATGAGCGCCTCGATATCGTCGTCCCTGACAGTCACCTCTATCGCGCCTAGAACCGGGTTCCTGTCCGCGAAAGATACTTTCCCGACCGTAGCCACCTGCTTGTTCAGGCTCATGCGGGTCGAATTGCCCCTTCTGTTGGACAGCATGATCCCGCGCACGGCGTCCAGAATCCTCTGCCTGCGGATCGCCTTGGAGAACGCATCCAGGGTAGCAGTGCCGGAGAACCCCTTCTCATCCCTTTCCAGCTCCGCATCTGGGAATA
>JAEEJP010000114.1 GCA_016281925.1 Methanomassiliicoccaceae archaeon | reverse complement strand
GCCCCAGCCCGTTCTCGGAATAGCTGGCCATCCAGGTGAACATCATGAAGAAGATCATCGCGGTGAAGAACATCACAGCCCAGCAGACGGCGAAGTTCCGCGTCACTACAGGTTCTTTCTTCATGCCCATCCTTACCGAACGGGCATTATTTACGTGATTCCCAAAAGGGCGCGAACTTATTCATATCCGCACTGCGTCTTATTTCCATGACTGGCAGGGACGAGATCGCGGATGCCATCGAAGGCTCGCACGAAGGCGGCGCTCCGCCTGCGGTATTCACCCAGACCGGAACCTGCGAGCAGATGGAGGCCTGCGGCAGATTCTGGCCGGAAGCAAACTGGGATCCCGGGGCGATGGCCGAGCTGTCGCTCCAGCTGTCCAGGATGTACGGGTTCGCGACCGCCCGCGTGCCGTTCTCCATAACCACGGAAGCCGAGACCATGGGCTGCTCCGTGGATCCGGGATCGAAGAGCAGGCAGCCGTCCATACGCGGGGGGCCGTTCAGCATCGGAGACGATCCGGATCTTCCTTTCAGTCCGGAGGAATTCCCCTTCCGGGGCTCGTGCGGCAGGGTCATCGAAGCCCTCGGAAGGATGGACGCCGAGGAGAAAGGCGTGTTCCTGGTCGCCGGGATGGTGGACCCCATGTTCCTGGCCATGAACCTTCTGGGGGCGGAGGCCCTGCTGATGGGCACCATAGACGATCCGGAAGGATGCCGCAGATGGGTCGGGCATCTGGTCCCGTACGTCTCCGAATACGGGAAAGCCCTGTCCGAGAGGAGCGACTGCGTCCTGATGATATGTTCCGCCGGAACCGGCATGCTTTCTCCGGACATCGTGGACGGATTGGTCCTCCCCGGGGACAGGAAGGCGTTCGGATCCATGAGGGAATCCTTCAGGGCCGCGCACTGCTGCGAAGCTTCGGGGAAAGTATCGGACGGGCTGTTCTCGCTGGGCGAGGATGTCCTGTCGATGGTGACCGACGGCGATCCCGAGGGGATTCTGGAGGCCGCGGGAGACGTCAGGCTCATCGGAGGGGCCAATCCGGTGAGGGATCTGCTTCTCGGCAACCCGGAATCCGTCGTCCGCAAGGCGAAGTTGTACTCCGACATGGGATACGCCCTGATCGGCCCGGAATGCGGGATCCCGCCGATGGCTCCCGGCGGGAATCTGGCGGCTTTGGCATCCTATAGAAGCGCAGTTTACCGAGGATTCCCCTGCGCGGAACGCGAATGTATTAACCCGTAATCGACCATCTTCCGCGCATGGTAGACCTTCCGGACATCCAGACGACCGAAGAGGGACGCGAATACGAGAAGAATGTCATGATGGTCCTCAGCGGAGAGAAAAAGGACTATCCCAGCTATTTCGGCGGTTTCATGATCGCCTCCGGCGCGGAGTTCGATGTCATCAGCCCGATCGACGAGACGATAAAGTTCGGGGCATTCCAGGAGCCCGAGGACGGGATAATGCTCGAAGCGGTCACGTCCGCCGTGAAGACCCAGAAGGAATGGGCCCAAGTGCCTTCCGCGGAGAGGGCGGCGTATTTCGAGATGCCGCTGAGGACGATAAAAGCCCGCAGGCTGTTCTACGCCGCGGCGGTGACCGTCGCCGCGGGGATGGCAAGGGAGGACGCCCTCCTGGAGGTCGACAGGCTCATCGAGATAATGGAGAAGGCCATAGCGGACGGCAAGGCCGGGATCGCAGGCGAGCCCACCGGGGTATGGGCCGTCATCTCCGCGCACAATTCCCCGCTGGCGGCTCCCGCCGGATATGCCGTCGCGGCCATGGTCGCCGGGAATTCGGTCATCATGAACCCGTCCAGATACTGCCCTTCGCCTCTCTACATGTTTTACAGCCTGACGGAGAAGGCCGGGCTTCCCGGGGGAGTCCTGAACCTCATCACCGACACCAGGGACAAATCCACCGACGATCTCGCCAACGATATGCGCGTGGCGGGTGTCGTAGCGGCGGGCTCGGGCGAGAGGCTCGAGGACCTGATGTTCCTTCAGGTGGATGACGAGCTCGGCTTCGTCAACGAGATCAAGGGGATGAACCCCGCGATAGTGTACCATCCTGCCGATATGAAAGCGGCCGCCCGCGCGGTAGCCGAGTCGGCGTTCGCATATTCCGGCCAGAGGCCGTTCTCCTGCTCCAAAGTCATAATCACCGCCGACGAGCAGCGCAAATTTATGGACGCGCTGTCCGCGGAGGTCGGGAAGCTAACGATATCGGATCCGGTGAACGACACGACCTTCTCCGGGCCGATAATCTCCAGGAAATCCGAGGAGAGCTACAGGAAAATCCTGGCCGAGAACGCTGGATACATCGTCGCAAAGGCCGAACCTTCCGACGATGCCCCTATGGGCCCCTACGTCCCGTTCGCCGTGATGGCCGGCCTCGACGATGAGAACGACCTCAGCTTCATGGACTCCGGATTCCCGATCCTGAACGTCAAAGTGGTGGAATCTCTGGACGACGCTTTCCTGGAGCTGGAGAACACCGAATGCGGCCTGTCCGCGGGCATATTCTCCAAGGACCAGAAAGCTATCGACCGCTTCTCCGGCGAGGCGGAGGCTCCGCTCAGATACATCAACAAGAGCAGCCGCTCCCTTGCTCCGGGCATATGGGCCGAAGCCAAGAGGTTCACGAAGCGATCAGCCTGACGTCCTTGGCGGCTCCTTTTACCGAGTTAGCCAGGGATGCCAGCTCTTTCTCCCCGAATTTCCTGTCGGCCGTCTTTCCGGCCCTCAGTATCAGGTGTTTCGAGCCGCTAATCGAGCCTGCCAGCTCTCTGAGGGCGGACTCGGAGATCCTTCCGGGGATCATCTCCACGGTCACCATGTAAGGGCATCCGCAGTTGTCGAGGATTTTGATGCATTCCTGCTGCGATTTGTCCAGAGGCCCGTCGGCGATCAGGTCGACGTAGTTGACGTATCCCGCGCCGACGAGATCGTCCAGAACGCTGTAGTCCCCTCCGGAAGTTATGAGCATCAGGTCGCGGTTCGGCATCTTCAGCTTCCTGAGGATCCTGTGGATCCCGGGCATAGACAATGGATCCCCTGATTTCGACGCTACCGCCACGCCGTCGATGGCGTCTATGTCCGCGTGTATCCTCGCGGATATCTCGTCAGCATACGCGCCGTCGCCTTCCTCTTCCGACACGTACACGACGGAAAGGAAAGAGCCGGGCCGGAGCGTGGTGTCGATGCGGGAGTATCCGGATACAATCATGTCAGATGTAACCGCATTAGGATATACTTATAAATGCGCGCGTTTTTGTATCCGGAAACGGGATAAACAGGCTCCGGAAGCGGATCTTATCCGGCCGCCTGTCAGTTGAGCTCGGTGAATTCCGCCAGTTCGAAGACCCCGTTGAGGTTGGACATCGCTTTCGGCAGGGCTTCCCTGATGTCCGCGGCGGTCATGCTGCTCTTCCCGATGTCCATGAAGAGCTCAAGATACATCTGCTGGTAGCAGACTTTGATCTTGCTGAACACCGAGATCAGGTTCACGTTCCAGTCGGCGATGACTCCGAGGGCCTGGGTGATGCCGCCGGGGCAGTCGGGGATGGTTATGCATGCCTTGACCAGCTTGGTGTCCGGCTTGAAGAAAGTGGCCGACATTATCCATGAGTCGGCGTCGATTGTTATGAGGGCATTCTTGCCGTCAACGTCCCCGAGCACGTCTCCGTACTGCTCCGCCACGTCGAAGCATCCGTTCTTGAGGGTGGACGGATATCCGCGGCGGATCTCCTGCTTCCCGCTGGTGCTCTGCCCCGTCTTGAAAAGCCTCCCTATCTCCGCGGGCTTGACGTCGATCCTTCTGATTTTGGATACGGAGGGGTCTTCCTTGGCCTTCAGGCTTTCGAAGGATTCCATCAGCATCTCGCCTTCGCCGGCGAAGTTCAGGTCAGCCATCATCTTCCAGACGATCACGGTGTCGGAGATGCCGTTCAGCGAGACGGAATTCAGGATGTTGATCTCCTTCTCGGCGAGGAAATTGGCGGCCTGGGCGCTGGATCCGGGGACATCGTCCAGATACATCGTTATGTGGGTGAGAGTGCGGTAGTTCTCCTGAGGGAACATGGAAAGGATGATCTCGTAGTCTTTCGGGCCCTGATCGGGGTGCTTGAAAAGCGTGCTGTAGACGCATCCGCCGTCCACCAGCCCCATGGTGTCTGACATCCAGTTGTCCACTTTGATCTTCGAACCCTTGACTTTCGCAAACTCCCAGATCTTCATCGGAGGCCCTCTGGCACCGGATTATCGGTATCGCTAAAATGATTTTCGGGGCGCCGTCGCCGGAACTGGTTCTTCGGGGACGTCAGAGGCTGGGTCCAGCACGGCTGCTCTTCCGAGGAATATTCCATGTCCAGCGCTATGTTCCTGAGGCTGCCCGCATAGGAATCCGACGACGCTATGCGCCTGATCGCCGCGGAATCATCGCCAGAGCGGCTTTCCATCCCGGACATATGCAGGGCGGAATCCATCAGGTCGGCGGCCTCGTTCAGAAGGGCCTCAGCCTTTCTGAGCGCTGATATGCGCTCCTCCGGAAGCATCTCAGACCTTCCTTATGGAATACCTGGACGGCCTCATGAATCCGGATCTGACGTCGTAGCCGCATCTGGAGCATTTCGCGCCCATAACCGCGACGCCGTCGCCGTCGATGGTGCGGTTGTATGTGGCCGAAAGCTTCCCGCCGCACACCGGGCAATCCTCATAGACGCAGAGGGAATTGCGCCGGGAATAGCTGATTTCGACGGTGAACAGCTTCTTTTCGATGCCGATCTTCCTTATCCTTTCCGGGGTGGTCCCCATCGGCGGCTCCCTGCCGGCCAATATCCCGGAAACGTCCGCATGCAGCGCGCTCAGGGACTTGTATGTGCCTTTCGCCTTCAGGCATTCCCTGACGGCTTTCTCAATCTCCCAATCGCGCGGCCTGCCGGACATGGGTAGGCAATGGCGGTTCCGTATATTATCCCGGCGTTCCGTGCCTGCGGGAACGATGGCCGTCCCTGTCCCACAGAATCCCCGATCTGGACGCCGAAATGCTTCCTGATTGACTGTATCAAATAGTTACATAGTGAAAATGTTGATTTTAAGACAAAATTTGATGGTAATTTTGTTAGGAAATTATCTTTATAACTATGTATTCCATTACAATCCCATGGAACGCGATTTGTATCCCGAATTGGTCGCGTGGAAGGGCTCCGCCGACAGGAAGCCTCTGATAATACGCGGCGTCCGCCAATGCGGCAAGACCTATCTGATGAAGCAATTCGGAGAGAGGGAGTTCTCATCGGTCGCGTATCTCAAGTTCGAGGGGAACGAGACTCTCTGCAGGATATTCGACGGGGATCTCAGGGCAGACAGGCTTTTGGCATCTCTGTCCGTCTATCTCGGGATGGATATATCGGAGGATACTCTGATTATATTCGACGAGATCCAGGAATGCCCGCGCGCGCTGACCTCTCTGAAATCTTTCCGCGAGGATTCTCCGGAACATTGCATAGTATGCGCAGGCTCCCTTCTGGGGCTGCAGGGAAAAGGTTCGTTTCCGGTCGGGAAAGTGTCATTCAAAGATCTTTATCCGATGAGTTTCCGCGAGTTTCTCAGAGCCAGAAACGAAAGGCTGCATAATTTGGTCATAGGCTCGGAAACATATGATCAGTTCGTCGCGGACGAGCTGAAGAAGGTCTACTCGGAATACATGATGGTCGGCGGAATGCCGGAGGCGGTCGAAAAATGGATCGAAAGCGGTTCCATGGCGGAAGTGGAACGCGTGATCGAAGACATAGACCGTTCGTACAAGTTCGATTTCCTGAAGCATGTTCCGGACAGGGACATCAAAAAGGTCAATATGATCTGGGATTCCATCCCGTTTCAGCTTGCTTCCGAGAACAGGAGATTCTTTTTCGGCCATGCCGTAAAAGGCGCCAGATCCGGGGAGCTGGAGGATGCTCTGCAATGGCTGTCGGATGCCGGAATGGTATACAAGGTCCCAAGGATAGGGAGGCCCCGCATACCGCTGTCGCCCGATCCTTCGGAGAGGATGTTCAAGCTTTACATGGCGGATGTCGGGCTTCTGAGGCACAAGGCCGGCATAACCCCCTCCGATATGTCGAGCGGCAGAGCCGATCCGTTGTTCATGGGGGGATTGGCCGAGAATCTGGCGATGTGCGAGCTGGTGTCGTATGGGTGTCCCGGAAAGGGATATTGGGCTTCCGAAAGGAAGGCTGAGGTGGATTTTCTGGTGGCAGTCCGGGGGATACTCCCAATCGAGGTAAAAAGTTCGGACAGATACCGTGCGGCCAGTCTGAAAGAGTTCATCGACAGGTATGAGCCGGAAAGGGCAGTGGTCCTGTCGCTGAAAGATCTGGATTTGGAGGGCCCGGTCGCGAGAATCCCGCTCTATTCGGTATGGAGGATTCTGGATCTCCGCGGAGAAGATGGCGCCTGACCGATTTCCACTCCGAGGGATGTGCCCGGGATGGCCTGGCCATTCCTCTCCCGGAGATGACCTGCGGGAAGAGACGGCTCTTAGCAGCGCAGTTCTGACCGTCCTGCCGCTGTTTGCCGGAAGCTCCGGCGATCCCGCGAAGAAACGATGACGGAATCCGGGGCACGGCAATAATTCGCGGTCAGTTTCCCTAAGAACCGCCGCGGACGGCCTTCCCCGGCATTAAGATTAAAATCGGCCTCCAGCATTATCGGTGCGCCGCGGGGGTAGCCGAGCCGGCCAAAGGCGCGGGACTTAAGATCCCGTTCTTAGTGATTCAAGGGTTCGAATCCCTTCCCCCGCACATGTCAGCTTCCGAAACCATCCATCAAAAACATATACTGGCTATGCCACTGCACGTTTATGGTATCTCAGGAGTTCAAGATCCAGGTCCTCGAGACTTTCGCAGCCCTGATCACGGCGGCGTTCGGTCTCGTAGCAGCTCTCGCTTGGAACGAGACAATCAAGACCGCAGTCGCTCAGGTTTTCAACTCGGACGATAGCCTCATAGGCCTTCTGGTCTATGCGATCATCGTCACCGTTCTCGCGGTCATCATGACCATCTACATCGCGAGAGCGCTCGGAAAGGCCAAGGCCGCTGTCGAGAAGAAGAACTGATCACGGTTCAGAAACTTCTTTCCAAACCCTTTATTCCTCTTTCTTTTCGCTGTCTTCTTCCTTCGGGACAGGGATGGCCGGGGCGGGCTTGCGGAGCCATCTGTTCCTGCCGTATCTGTTGTTGATGTAGTTGACGAGGCTCATTCCGGTCAGCTCCACGCTCGAAGGCCCCGAGCGGACGTAATACTGCTCGGATTTGCCTTCCCTGAGGAAGACGGCCTTCTTCGTCTTCTGGCAGTCGACGCGGATGACGTATTTCCCGTCCTCATAGTCCAGCGTTCTGAAGCTGATGTACGGCAGATAATCGTTGCCGATCGCGCTGGCAATCATGTTGGTGAGATGCAGGTTCATCTTGTCCAAGTTGTCGAAGCTCTGGATGTCGGTCCCGCACACCTCCCCGTCGTCGCTGACGCCGATAAGAAGCGTTCCTCCGTCCGTGTTCATGAATGCGACCAGCGTTTTCAGGACGGCTTTCTCCATCCTTTTGTCGACCGCTCCGGTGGCCAGGTTGGTTCTGAGCGTGGATTTGAATTCCAGGGAATCGGATTCTCCTTTGTGGATCAGATCGGCTATGTCGCGTCTCCCCTGGTCTTCCAGGCCGAGGGCGCCGCTGTTGTTCTCCAGGAAGTCCACCAGCGTATACTTGAATATCCTGCTGTCCCTGAATTCTATGTACAGCACGATCGTTATCGCCACTCCGATGAGCATGTCGCGCATCTGCTCCATCACCATCGGGACGGTGGGGTAGGACATTTTGCTGAGGAGGAACGACATGTAATACTGGAGCATGAGCATGGCCATGAACACGGCCAGCGCGATGGACCCTGCCACGAGGGATTCTATGAGGCTCCTTTTTTTGCTGTCGCCCGGCATCTTGCCTATCAGGACGAATACGATGATCAGCCCGATGAGCGTCAGGTTGATGCCCATGAGGATGTTGGCCAATATGGCCAGGGCATTCTCATGGAAGAAAATCCTGCCGATGATGCTCATTATCATCGATGCCCAGATCATGATCACGGTCAGGGTCGGCAGATGGATCGTATGGCGTTCGGAGAAGATCGTGACCAGAAGGACCACTATGACCGGCGCGGTGAGAAGCAGATCCCCCATATCGCCCATCATGAGCCCCCATGCGGCTATGAAGACGGTCGCGATCAGAAGAATGGCGTAGGTCGCCATCGCCGAGCTGCCTTTCTCAATTTTTTTGCCGTACCTTCTTTCCGCCATATCCAAGGCAATGTGTTTTCATTATTAAAGAAAGGTACGAACCATTTAAATATGGACGGTTGATTAGCGACCAATCGGAGTTATAATCTTGGTCGGTGAAAACAAAAGGAACAAAGTGGTCGTCCAGTCTTCGGGCAGTTCCGGGGCTCTGCAGGACAGGAACAACCCTCGCGGAGCCAAAAAGAACAGCGGAAAGCCGAGGACCAAAGAGTCCACCAAAAGACAGGCGATGCTGAATACCCACAGGATCAATCCTTTCAAGTACGATATGAACGAGATCCTCGAGGCATCCTCGATGGACCCATCCAAGGCATCGTCCTTCCTCGCGTCCGTCATCGCGAAGGCTTCCCGCGTCTCGACCAAAGACGCGAAGGAATTCGTCAGGACTTTTCTGGACGCAGGCGATCTGACCAAAGAGGAGTACGACAGGATCTGCAGGCTTCTCGACAGATACAGCAAATTCCGCTGACGCAGAAGGTTCAGGCAGGGGCGCGATTCCCCGGCGCCGGAGGTCGAAGGGTCTCCGCGAGCGTCAGCTTTGGGCATGCCGATGCGGGGCCGTTTCAGGCCGGCGCAGAGCGGCAGCCAAAATACATATCCAAGAGCATACTCCGTCAATCCGGATACGGTGATAATATGGCATCCGAGGAAGTCCTCCGCAAGACCCTCAAGAACGCTGACGGAAAGCCCTTCGCCAAGTACAAGGGCATACAGAACAGTTTCACCCTCGAGGATTTCGAGATTTTCTTCGATTCGGTCCAGAACGACAGGGCCGGGCACACTTCAGTCCGCGTCAGGGTGCCGATGGCGAAAGCGGGATTCCCGGAGGATACGCGTTCCACGGATTCCCGCCGCATGGCGCTCCGCGATCTCATAGCCAGGCGCTTCTGGGAATCCGCCAGGACGCATGCGCGCTCCCCGATACCGAAGATGGACGGGGGAGAGATGTTCATGCCCAGGCCGGGGCAGGAGATCCTGGACAGGGGATCCGTAGCCATCACCGAACATTATGTGGAAGCGAGATTCACCGCGGATCTGCCTTGTTCGGGCGGGAAAGTCAATGCCACCGCCGCGGAGCTGCTCATCTTCGGCAGGATCGCGACGGTCGTATCGGAATCCATGCTGTTCTCGGCGTACAAGAAGCCGAAGCTCTACGGCCATCTGTTCACTTCGGAGAATGCCGACCACATCAGGGCAGGGCTGAGGGAAAGGGGATTCTGCGCGTTCGTGGCCGAAGGATCGGTGCTCCCCCGCAGGGACGATGAGCTCGCACCCATGATAGACGCCGTGGAGTTCACGTGCGATCCCGCCCTGATAACCGAGTTCGACGTGCCGAACGGGGCTCCGATAAAGGGCTGGGGCATCCCCATAGGCTTCAACGCCATAGTCGGGCCCAGCAGGAACGGGAAATCCGTGCTGGCCGACGCTGTTTTCGCCGGAGTGTACAACCATATACCAGGGGACGGGAGGGAATACGTGATATCGGTCCCCGACGCCGTTTACGTCGCCGCGGAGACCGGAAGGCCGGCCGACGGCGTCGATCTGTTCATGTTCATGCGTCCTTCCGAAGGTCTGGATACCGCATCGGTGACTTCCAGGTCGGTCCCGTCGCCCATGTCCGAGTTCGTTTCGATATCCGAAGCTGTGGAGATGGGCTCGGAGCTGGTAATCATGGACGAGGAATACTCCAACCCGTGCGTCGTAAGGAAGGGTTTCATGGACGACGAAGGCTCGTATTCGTCGGTTTCCGAGGCCGGGAGCGCCATGGGACGCGCCGGGATATCCGTTCTGATGGTCACCGGGGACGAATCCGCCGCCAAGATGGCCGACCACGTCTTCGCCATGAAAGGGTTCCGCATCCATTACGTGGATGTGGAAGGCCGCAGGGAGGGCGACCCGTCCTTCCAGCTGCCTGGAACCCGCTGCCCGGTGTCCAAGAACATGGGCTTCGAGAAAGGGCGCAAAGAGGTCAGCACCGCCGCCGCGGCCATACGCACGGTCGAGATAGGCGAATACAAGGTTTCCGCGCCGATGGCCGCTCTGTTCGATCTGTCGCAGACGCGCGCCATCGCCGATGCCATAGCGCTCTGCAAGGATTTTCTGGACGGCTCCCGCACCATGAAAGAGGCCTGCGAAGAGGCCGTGGAATCGCTGCGCGCATCGGATTCGGCGGAAGGCAGCCTAACGGCCATGTATCATGCGTATCCCAGGCCGATCGATGTCGCGGCCGTCCTGAACAGGCACCCCGACATGCTGGCGATAAGGAAAGGATGATCAGGCCTGCGCCTTCATCTTCTGTTGTTGCCGAAGGCATTCTGCCAGTCGTCGAAGACCCCGTCAGCGTATTTGTTTATGTGGACCTGGTCCTGCTTGCTGTCCGGCACGACGAAGCCTCTGATGGGATATTCCTTGTCGCAGTACGGGCATCTGACGTAAGGGCAGTTCTGGTTCGCCTGGGGGCATGCCTTGCAGGCCACCGCCCTGGACTGGAACAGGCTGAATTCGTTGCCGCAGTTGGGGCAGACGTACCTGCGCGCGGCGACTTTCAGGTCGCGGTTGATGCCTGCCGCCCTCTCCTCGGGCGTGAGCCACATGGGTGCCCTCGGGGAGATGGGAGTGTTGTAGGACGGCCTTTCGTCCCTGTCGTAGTATGATGCCATTCTTTCACAGACCCTTGGCGGCTTTCACTACCGCCCTGAGTATTTCGTCGTTGTCGCACTGCTCCAGAAGCGTGCCGGTCACTATGGCGTCCGCGCCCGCTTTCCTCGCAGCCTCGGCGGTCTCAGGGGTCCTGATTCCGCCTCCCACTATCAGCGGTATTTTGGTGGAAGCCTTCACGGCGGCGATCATCTCGGGCGGGACCGGTCTGTCGGCGCCGGATCCGGCTTCCAGATAGAAAAAGGACATGCCGTACATCTCTGCGGTCATGGCATACGCGACCGCTTTCTTCGGATCGTCGCGCTTTATGAGTTTCGCTTTCCCGACCTCGCCAACTTTCATCCCGGGCTCCACGATGACATATCCCATGGGTATGGACTCGATTCCGAGCTTCTTTATGAACGGGGCGGCGTAGACCTGGTACCCCACGACGTTGTTCAGATCCGCGCTGTTCATCATGCTCATGAAGAATATGGCGTCAACAGCCGGGCTGAGCTCGTCAGGGCCTCCGGGGAAATGGATCGTAGGGAGCCCGGAGCTTTCCTTTATCGCCTTCGCGGTGGATGTGAGGTTCCCGGTGGTGACCCCGGTGGAACCTCCTATCAGTATGGCGTCGGTTCCCGCATCCTTCATTTTCCTGGCGATCTTTCCCGCGTCTTCGGGAGACTGTTTGTCGGGGTCGATCAGCGCCATGTGGATGGTTCCGTTCGCGATTCTGTCTAGGAGATACTGTCTGACGGTCATCATGTCACTTTCCGCTGGGGTTCGGCACAGATTGGCACGATCCAAGCCCGACATTATGCTGATAATAAAAAAAGCATGCGATTTAAATGGGGATAATGGCGAGGGGGATGTCCCCCTCAGTTTGTGTGCCTTCAGATCTCTGCGAGAATTCCTCCGGATCCGGAGAACGACTTGCCCGCCAGGTTCGCGGCGGTCTGGGACAGGGTCTTTCCGCCGGCGTCCTTGAACGTCAGGCCGTAGAAGGCGTTCTTACCGACGGACGAGAGGCTGTCCGAGAAGGCCAGGCTCTTAAGTCCGGCGCATCCCGAGAAGGCGCTGACGCCTATGCTTCCGGAGGAGGAGAGGTCCGCTCCGGACAGGGATGTGCATCCCAAGAACGCGTATCCGTCTATGGCATCGGCCGAGACGGTCACGCTCGCGAGCGATGCGCACTTGGCGAACGCTTTCAGGCCTATTTCCCTCACGGATCCGAGATCCGCGCTCTTCAGGCTGGCGCATCCGTAGAACGCGCTGCCGCCGACCGAGCCCACGGAATAGGATTCGCCGGCATAGGTTATGCTTCCGGGAATCGCTATCGAGACCGGGGAACCGACGTATCCGGTCACGGACAGCAGGTTGCTCTCTTCGGAGGTTATGGTGTATTTCAGGCCGTCCAGCGTGAAGGCGTGGCCGTCGCAGACCAGCTGCAGCTTCCCGTCGGAACCGGCGAATCTCTGTCCTGCCAGGTTCGCGGCGGTCGCGGAGACGGTTTTTCCGTCGGCTCCTGCGAACGATACGCCGCGGAAGGCGTCTTTTCCGATGGATGCCAGATCCTCCGAGAACGACGCGTATCCGATACCGGGGCATCCGTAGAACGCCCATCCGCCTATCGAACTCGCGGAGACCGAGATCGAAACGAGGTTGGCGCAGTTGGCGAAGGCCTTCAGTCCGATGTCTGAGACATAGGGGAGGTCAGCGGATGCCAGGCTGGAGCATCCGTAGAACGCCTTGTCCCCGACGGAGACGATCCTGAGATCCTTTCCGCTGAACGTTACCGTCTCGGGCAGGGATACCGCCTCCGGGCTGCCTTCGTATCCGATGACGGAGACGCAGGATTCTGCGGCCGATATGACCGAGAACACCAGTCCGCCAACTTTGAACTGGGTCCCGTCGCCGAACTCGGAGAGCTTGCCTCCGGTTCCGGAGAACGACTTGCCCGCAAGGCTGGAGGCGGTCTGGGACAGAGTCTTGCCGTTGGCGTCCTTGAATGTCAGGCCGTAGAAGGCGTTCTTTCCGACGGACGAAAGGCTTTCCGAGAATGCCAGGCTCTTTATTCCGGTGCATCCTGAGAAGGCGCTGGCGCCTATGGTCTTGACGGAGGACAGATCGGCTTCCGACAGGGACGAGCATCCCATGAACGCATATCCGCCTACGGTCTCGGCAGAGAGGGCCAGGCTTCTGAGCGAGGAGCATCCCGCAAATGCCTTCAGTTCAATCTCATCCGCAGATCCGAGATCGGCGGCGACGAGGCTGGTGCACCCATAGAATGCTTTGTCTCCGACGGAGACGATTCTGAGGTTCTTTCCGCCGAATGCGACGGTCTCGGGCAGGGATATTGATGCAGGAGTGCCTTCGTATCCGATGACAGAAACGGCGGATTCCGCGGCCGATATGACCGAGAACACCAGCCCGCCGGCCTTGAACTCGGTCCCGTCGCCGAATTCGGAGAGTTTGCTTCCGGTTCCGGAGAACGACTTGCCTGCGAGGTTGGCGGCGGTCTGGGAGATGGTCTTTCCTTCGGCATCCAAGAATGTGATGCCGTAGAACGCGTTCTTTCCTAGGGATGAAAGGCTGCCGGATATCGACAGGCTCTTCAGGCCGGTGCATCCGGAGAAGGCGCTGGTGCTGACGGCCGAGACTTCGGGAAGGCTGAGGGTCTCCAGAGAATCGCATCCGAGGAATGCCCATCCGCCGACGGTATCCGACGATATAGCGGCCGATTTCAGGCTCTTGCATCCGGCGAACGCTTTGGTTCCGATGTTCGAGACGCCTTTTTCCACGGCCAGAGATTCGATTCCCGATCCCATGAACGCTTTCTCGGCTATGCCGATGACGTCGTATCTGAGGCCGTTGTGGGACACGGAAGCGGGGATTGCGACATTCTTCGGAAGGCTGCCGGTGTATCCGGTGGCTTCGACGTTCTGGCCGTCCGCTATGGTGTATTCCACTCCTCCGATTATGAACACGGACTGGAGCTCCTCGGATGTCGCGGTGAAGACCACGTTTCCGGCGGGCATGACGAATCTGCCGTTGATCACGGAGACGTCCGAAGTCGACCAATCGCTGACGGAGTATCCGGGTTTCTGGTAGGTCGGGAGGACAGACACGACATCCCCGGGCATATGGCTCTCGGAGGATACCGCTGTTCCGTCCAGGAAGTATGAGACAGAATATCCGCTGGCTGTCCATGTGGCCACATATGCGATGCTGCCGGTCACGGTCGCCCTGACGGACGGGTTCCATCCCGCGAAGATGTATCCGTCCTCGCAGGTCATCTCCCCGGCGAATGCGGGAGTGGATCTGCCGTACTCCACGGAATATGCCTGCGTCTGGAACGTTCCGTGGTCGCCGGGCAGGTATCTCACACTGTAGGTGCGCTTGGTTGCGGTGAAAGTCGCGGTGTATGTGGCATCCTCGGTCGAAGCCGTTATCTCCGGCGTCCATCCCGCGAATCTGTAGGTGTATTCCGCGGTCGAAGATTTCGACGGGGCCGCTCCGGAATAGGCCGGGATGCCGCCGTAAGGCACGGAATCCGTCTCGAGGACCGTTCCGTCCCAGTTCTTCCAGGTTACGGTGAATGAAGACTGCTGGGTGTACGCTCTGAATGCTACGTTCTTAGCCGGCATGACGAATTTGCCGTTAGATACAGCGGCATCGGAGGTGGACCACGGGGTCACGTCGTATCCGTCTTTCACGTAGGCGGCATGGACCGATACGGTCTCGCCGACATAGTGGGCTTCGGATGCGACCCTGGTTCCGTCGACATAGTACGACACGGAGTAGCCGACGGCCGTCCATTGGGCGGTGTATGCCGCGTTGTCGGTAACGGTCTGGCTGACGGACGGGCTCCATCCTGCGAATGTGTATCCGGCTTTTCCTGTGGGGGTGCCGGAGAATGCGGGTGTCGCAACCCCGTATCTGCTGGAATAGCTCTGCTTGTCGAAGGTACCCTGCTCTCCGGGCAGGTAGGAGATCTCGTACATCACATAGGAGCTGGTGAATTTCGCGGTGTAAGCGGCATCCGCGGTCGCAGCAACGACTGCAGGATCCCATCCCGCGAACGTATAATTGTATACGGAGCTCGGGGCTCTGGTCGGCGCGGAGCCGGGGTATGCGGGGATTTCGCCGGACGCGACCGTAGTGGTGGCCAGCGCGGCTCCGTTCCAGTTCTTCCATGTAATGGTGAAGGATGCCTGTTGGGCGTAAGCGTTGAACGTCACGTTCTTTGCCGGCATGACAAACTTGCCGCTGGAGACGGTGACATCGGATGAGGACCAGGAGGTCACGTTGTATCCTTCTTTCACGTAATCAGCGTGAACAGATACGGTCTCGCCGACGCGGTGGGTCTCCGAGGCAACCTGCGCCCCATCCACGAGGTACTTCACGGAATAGGCCATCGGAGTCCAGAGCGCGACATATTCGGCGCTGCCGACGACGGTCTGGCTGACGGACGGGCTCCATCCTGCGAAGGTGTATCCGGCCTCTCCGGTCGGAGTTCCCGAAAATGCGGGCGTCACAACCCCGTATCTGCTGGAATAGCTCTGCCTGTCGAATGTCCCGTGGTCTCCTGGCAGGTAGGAGATCTCGTACATTATATAGGTGCTGGCGAATTTCGCGGTGTAAGCGGCATCCGCGGTCGCAGCAGCGATTTCAGGATCCCATCCCGCGAACGTATAGCTGTACACGGAGTTGGGAGCTCTGGAAGGTTCGGTTCCTGTATATGCAGGGACGGTTCCCGCGGCCACAGCGGTCGAAGCCAGAACGGCTCCGTTCCAGTTCTTCCAGGTTATCGTGTATGAAGACTGCTGGGCGTACGCGTTGAACGTCACGTTCTTAGCCGGCATGATGAACTTACCGTTGCTGACGGCCGCATCGGAGGTGGACCACGGGGTCACGTCGTACCCTTCTTTCACGTAAGCGGCATGGACCGATACGGTCTCGCCGACATAGTGGGCTTCGGATGCGACCCTGGATCCGTCGACATAATACGACACGGAGTAGCTGACAGACGACCACTGAGCGGTGTATGTTGCGTTGTCCGTGACAATCTGATTCACGGACGGGCTCCATCCGGCGAAGGCGTATCCAGTCTCTCCGGTCGGAGTTCCCGAGAATGCGGGAGTCGCCTTTCCGTACTGGGCCGAATAGGTCTGGGCGGTGAAGGTTCCATGCGTTCCGGGCAGGTATTTTATGGTGTATCCTACCGCCGACGAAGTGAATACGGCGGTGTACGTCGCATTCCCTGTTGCGGCCGCCACGCTCGGGTTCCATCCTGCGAACGTGTAGCTCATGGTAGAGGTAGAAGCTCTCGTCGGAGTCGGTCCGCTGTATGATGGCATGGCGCCAGAAGCCACAGTGTCCGTCGCGAGGACCGTCCCATCCCAGTTCTTCCAGGTGACGGTGTAATTCTGGGTCTTGGCATAGACAGTGACAGTGCATCTGGTGGTGAATCCGCCGTCATTCGTCTTCGCGGTTATCACGGCAGTTCCCGCGGAAACTGCGGTCACCACTCCGTTGCTGACGGTAGCGACGGATGCGTTGCCGCTGCTCCAGATCACGCTGCGGTCGGAGGCGTTCTGGGGAAGGACGGTGGCATTCAGGGTCAGGGAGCTGCCCTGCTCGATGGATGCGGAGGTCCTGTCCAGCGAGATCGAGGCGACATGTGTCTGCTGCCCGCCGACAGTGACGATGCAGGAAGCGGTCAGGCTCCCGCATCTGACTGTGATGGTGGCGGTCCCCGCGGATACCGCGGTCACTACCCCGTTCTCTACGGTGGCCACCGACCTGTTGCTGGTGGACCATTCTTCGGCCCTGGATCCGCTGTTGGAAGGCGTGAATTCGGCGTCGAAGGTCAGGGTCTCTCCGGGCTGGAGCGTTGCGGAGGTCCTGTCCAGAGACATGCTCTGCGCAGGCGATCCGTGCCTGATGCAGAACATCTTTCCGCTGTCGTTCACGTATACGACGCTTCCGTCGCTGAGGAAGTGGGGCTGCTGGCCGGTGTACTGTTTTACGGTGACGTCTTTCAGCTCGGTCACAGTGAGCTTGTTGGTGCTGAGGTTATGCTCTACTACGAACAGGGACGACGTATTGTTGTATGGGACGATGTAGGCGCAGGCCTTCCCGGAGTGCCCGGTGGAGACAACCATGCTCCCGTGCCCGTAGAAGTAGTCGTTCGTCACGGACGCCACAGGTTCCATGGTCTCCATTCTGTACACTGTGAAGGTCCCGTCCGAGAACACGTATCCGAACCCGCCGCTGACTATGAGGGCGGAGCTGAGGCCGTTGTATTCCCCGTTGGACCTCACCTTCAGGGTGGCGTGGTTGAATTTGCCATCGTCGGTGATTTTCACGGAGGCGACGTTGAAGATCTTCCCTTTGGCGGATCCTCCCATAAGCTCTCCGAGATAGGTGGTGAGCGTCGCGTACCCTTCGTTGAGGTCGATGTATCCTTTGTTGACGTATTGGCCTTTGAATTCGGGGATGTAGATCTTGTCGATATTCGATCCGTCGGAGGTCTTGCTGGTCTGAAGGAACACGGAGCCGTCGCCGTCGAATCCGGCGGTCATGAGGAATCCGTTTCCGAACATCAGTTGGGTGCCGCCTTCGTAGGCGGTTATGAAAGATCCGGTGTTCTTTGTCCAGACGGGGCCCTGCATATTGTTCGGCACGGAGGGGTTCTTATCTTCGGCTTCGTAGCAGGAGGTTCCCGCGGCAGTCTGCACGAAGAAGTGCCCGTCGTGGTAGAATGTCTTGGCGCTGGTGGCCGACAGAGCGAATACCTGGTTCAGATCCGTGTCGAAGACCTTTCCGGAATAGGAATCCAGGACCAGGCCGTTTCCTACAGTCACATACTCATAGTATCCGCTGAATCTGTCTGTCGTAGTGACGCTTTTCAGGATCCTTCCGTCGTCGGCGTCTATCTTCAGCAGTGTATTGTCGTTTTTGGCGAAGATGTAGTCTCCGATCACCGCCGGAGCGTAGGTCATGTTCCTGAATTCCATCCCACCGACGTTGCTGTTGCCTCCGCCGACGATCCATGACTGTACATAGCTGGATACGGTCGGGGTGTCGGTGTCGACCCTGTTGATGAACGATCCGGTGGCATAGTATTCGGACGCGGCGCGGGCATTGGTGTCGGAGGATACCGTAAGGAGCATGGAAGACGACGGATAGTCGTAGACGGTGCCGTTTACGGTCCATGATACGATCTCGTATCCCAATCTCGGCTCGAAGACGAATTCCACGAGGGATCCGGCGGTCACATAGGATCCGGAAGCCAGCCTCGCGGAGGATCCGTTCGCATAAGCGTACACGGTTCCGTTGTCGGCCGAAAGCGTGAGCCTGCATTTGGCCGCCGATTGCGGGGCCCATTTGGCGTAAACAGTTTCGTTCTTGCTGACCGGGCCGAACCCGTAGAGGTCGGTCAGGCTCGATGACGAGTACCATCCGAGGAATATGTATCCGCTTCTCGTCGGGTCCGCCGGAACGGCTGCCGAAGCGCCTGAAAGCACGGATTGGCTCGGGACCGACGACCCTCCGTTCGTGGAGAACGTCACGGTGTACGGGGATTTCGCCGTTATTCCGGATACCGAGACGGTGCTGTTGCGGTAGATCGTGAACGAGTATACACCGAACTCGGACGTCTGGTAGTCCGGGGATACCGGGGAGCCGTTCACTTTCACCGAGAGCGAGGATGATTTCTGGTATCCGGGGAGGCAGCGGACCTCGATGACGACTTTGCTTCCGTAGGGGGCGTCTTTGCTCTGCGATACGCTGATAGTGTATCCGGTGCCAGAGGGAGCAGTCACGCTGTAGGTGTTCAGCTTGACCCCGGAGATCGAGACAGAGGTCCCGTCCGTCACATTGTTGATGACATACATCCCCGAGACGTCCTGGCCACCCAGTTTGGTCCCCTGCGAAGCGGGAGCTATTGTTCTGCCGCCGGAGGTCACGGCGATCTTGGATTCGTCATATCCCTGTGCGAACGAAACTCCGAAAGCTATGGAGCTGCTGTAGGATACGACGGAAATGCCCATGTGTTTGGCGTCGTTGGATTCTATGAGGACGCGCCCGGAAGGGATATCCGCGTAATATCCGGAAAGAGGTATGCTTCCGCATTTCTCTTCGTCATAGTTGCCGGGAGCGAAATAAGCGCTCGCATTGCCGATTTCCATGGCATATGTGTCTAACGAAGGGCTTCCGCAGAACACGACCGTTTTGAGTTTCGAAGCTGTCATGACGGCATAGGAGCCGATTTTTTCGACCGACGACGGGATCGTCAGCGAAGTAGCCGAAGAAAGCGTAGCCATGGATTTCGCGGCTATGGTTTCAGTTCCCTCTTTTATCGATACGGATAAAGAGGAAGGCAGGACGTACAGAAGCTCTGTGCCATAGTACACGGCCTTGTCGACGTATGAAATCAGGCTGTTGGAGGATGTCAGGCTCTTTCCGGATCCGACGGAATCGGCGAGGGCCTTGTTGGAGAATCCCACGCAGTCGGAGCCTGCCTGGATGCCGGAGGATCCGGATTCCATGATGATCTTCCCGGTTCCTCCGTCGGCCGTCTGGACGGTCACGCAGTTGGACTGGATAAGCCCGGACATTGCGTTGCTTTTGAAGATTGAGGAGTCTTCGAACGGGATGGCCGTATGCGTTTTGATTGTCTTCAAGGAAGTGCAATTATCGAAGGAATTGGCTCCTGCGGCTTTCAGCATCCCGTAGGTCTCTATTTCGGCTAGTATGTCGCATCCGCGGAAGCAGTATCCGGGGATGTATGTGTATGATCCTTCGAATGTTACTTTGGTAAGAGATTTGCAAGAATCGAATGCATTGCTGGAAAGGCCTCTGGGATCCAGGGATTTGGGAATCGTGATTTCGGTGAGTCCGGTCCCGGATAATCCGTAGTCTCCGATTTTCTTGATATTGTTATTGATATTAAAATTGGATAGGGCCCCACAATTTTTGAACATGCTTGGGGTAATTTCGTCGATGGAATCACATAAATTCACGGTTTCCAGTTTGCTACATCCAGAAAACATATATCCGCCGGGTACGGATCTTTCGCCGAAAGTGAAAGATTTGAGGGAACTGCATCCCTGGAAAACTTTCTGCCCGTAGGTTATGGCCCCATTGGCGGTCACACTGGTCAGTGATTTGCAGCCGCTGAATGCCTGATCGCCGAGATATGTCACGGTGTCTGGGATGACGATTGAAGTCAGTGATGTGCAGTTCTGGAAAATGCCGTTTCCAAGGTATGTCGCCAGCGGGCTGAGCTTTGCGGAGGTCAGAACGGAGTTGTTGGCGAAGGCATTCTCCCCTATTCCTGCCACTCCGTCGTCCACTGTTATGGTTTTTATTATAGCGTTGGAGAAACCATAATCCTGGATTCCGGTGACAGTGGCCGGAACGTAAATGCTGTTCAGTGCGACGCCATAGAACGCTCCGGGGCCGATGGCTCTCACGGAGGAAGGGATGGTGTATGACCCTATGTCGGCTGGAACATAGATGAGAACGCCCCCTATTTCGATCGGGGTTTTGATTCCGGTTCCGGCGAACGGCGCCGTTCCAAGTCCGCAGTTATTGGGGATGCTGAATGATGTTATCTTGGAGCAATCCTGGAATGCATTGTTGCCGATTGAAATCAGGTTCCCGAAGGAATAGGAGTTTAAGGAAGTGCAGCCATAGAACGCCGAAGATCCTATCGATATAGCCGATTCCGCGCTGACGCTCGCAAGACTGGTACAATTTTTGAAGCAGCTGGAAGGTATGGAGGTCACTCCGTCGATGGATGCGGATCCTAGTTTAGAGCATCCGGAGAAACATGAGATTGGAAGGGCCTTTATGCTGCGAGGCAGCTCGATCGATGTGATTTTGGTGTTGTTCAGGAACGTCTTTTTGAGGGCGTTAACCTCGTACGTTTTCCCGTTGTAAGTTATGGACGCGGGTATTTTCACGTTCCCGCTCATAGCGCTTATGGATTGGGATGAGACTGCGGCGGTGCGATCGTCCCCGCTGTCCGTCAGTTCGTATGTTATACCGCCCACCGTCGCTGTTTCGGCGTCGGAATCGTCGGAGATGCCGGCAGCCGAAAGCACCAGGACTGCCAGAAGCAGAGCGGCCATAGCTATACCCATCGTTTTTGCGTTCATATCATTCCTCCGCGTCTCCCCAGAACCCGTATCTGCGGTCAAACGTGGTTCGGACAAGGTCAGCGCTATGCTCCAAGTCCGCTTTGGCGATTGTATCCTTTGAAAGAGTATAAAATATGTTATAAGCGGGATGGTTGCGCTAAACAACCT
The DNA here is from genome assembly GCA_016281925.1 of Methanomassiliicoccaceae archaeon. Classification (GTDB taxonomy): domain Archaea; phylum Thermoplasmatota; class Thermoplasmata; order Methanomassiliicoccales; family Methanomethylophilaceae; genus Methanoprimaticola. The sequence goes on along the minus strand of JAEEJP010000114.1, from coordinate 1,237 downwards.
TGTTCCCGGGGCGATCCCGGCGGGATATCTTCCTTCCTGCAGTTTCAGAGACAGTTCCTGAATATGTGGTAATGCCTCGACAGGGAGCCGTGGACCCTTTGGACGCACATGCGCTCGAGGCTCATGGTGCTCAGCTCCATGGGGTGCGGGAGGACGATCCCGGCTCTCGCCCCGGGCTTCAGCACCTTCGGGATGGCTTCCCCGGCTCTCGTGTAGATGCGGTCGATGTCCTCGCCCCCGGTCTTGGTGGATCTCCCGTACGGCGGGTCGGTGCAGACGGCATCCAGATCGGAGAATCTCCCGGCTATGTCGCTGATGTCCAGAACATCGCAGTCATGCAGCTTCATGCCGTAGAAATCCATGTTCTCCCGGCATCCGATGACCATCTCCTCGTCGAAATCGGACGCTATGGCCTTCATCCCCATCGAAGCCGCCTCTATAACTATGCCTCCGGTCCCGCAGAACGGGTCCAGCACGGTGCCGCCGGTCTTCACGCATGCCATGTTGATGAGCGCGCGGGCGTATTTCGGGTGCAGAGATATCGGCGAGAAGAACGGCCTTTCGCTGACTTTCCTCTTGTTCAGCAGGTCGGTCTCGGTGACCCTTTCCTCGATGAAGATATGGACCCTGTCGCTCATCAGCATTTTCACTGTGATGTCCGGGTCTTTGAGGTCGACGTCGTTGCGCCTGGACAGCAGACCGCCGACTTTGCGGACGAGAGCCTGGGAATCCACGTCCCTCATCATGCCTTCGAACCTTTTTCCCCTGACCGCGAACGTGCCTTCCGGGAGTTCGGCGTTCTCGAGGCCGGAGACGTCGTCCGGGTCGTATGCGCCCAGATAGCGCCCCAGGCTGTGTGTCATGCCGAGGCGGTCCGCTATCCTATCGAAAAAACGCGGATCGAACCGGGCGATGACGTATCCGGGCCCGGACGCTGTTATCCTGCTGGAATCCGCGACGGCTTCCAGGCACCCCTCGACCTCGGCCTTGGGCATGTCTTTGGATTCGCCGCTGAGCTCGAAGAAAAATTGGGGGCAGGTCACGCCCCCGGTTAAGTTTCAGTCCTTAATACCATCTTCGGTGACGGTGAAGACCGCTTCTCCTTCTGGGAGGTTGGGCGAATCGATGAGCCTGGCGATCCTCTTGCCGGCCTTCCCTTTCCTGAGATATATGCGGAAGGTGGCGGTGTGGCCTACGATGTTTCCTCCGATAGGTCTGGTGTGGTCCCCGAAGAACG
>JAEEJP010000113.1 GCA_016281925.1 Methanomassiliicoccaceae archaeon | reverse complement strand
GCCGGTGCCGCCGCCCCCGCCGCCGGAGCAGCAGCCGCCGCACCCGCAGCAGCAGCCGCCGACGAGCCCGAAGAGGAGACCGTGAGCGAAGAGGACGCAGCTGCCGGACTTGGCGCACTGTTCGGATTCTGAGATTCACATCCATAAACCTTTTACCTTTTCTGCCCATGTTCGGGCAGATTTTCATGTCTTACCAGTCACGCAGACCATGCTGCCATCGTTTCCGGGAGAATGCGCATGCGCGATGTCCTTATAGTGGCCTGCGGAGGCGCCGGATGCCGCATTTTCGCCGAATCGGAGCCGGTGCTGGAATATCCGGTCCTTCTGATCAATTCCAACGGCTCCAGCGGGATACCGTTGGCTCCCCCGGACATGCAGGGGTGCCGCGGCGACGTGGAGCTGGCGTTCTCGATAGCCTTCGAGAACATGGGTTCCATCAAAGAGGCGCTCAGAGGCTACCGCTCGGCGGTCGTGTTCTCCATGCTGGGCGGCGGCACGGGAACCGGGATGGTGCCGGTGATCCTGGACTGCGCCAAGGAATGCGGATGCAGGACGATCTCGGTGATAGGCCTGCCTATGTCCTTCGAATCCGACAGGCGGAGCAGGGCCCAGAAGGTCCTGAGCAGGGTTTCCGACAGTTCGGACCGCATGTATCTCCTCGACGGCGACGCGATCCTAAGGATGTGCCCCGACGCCAAAGCCCCCAGCATATTCAAGATGGTCTCCCATTCCATCATTTTCACCGTGAAATGCATCGCTGACATGCTTTCCGGGCCGTTCTACTCCACGTTTTTCGATAAGATCTACACTTTCGCCTATGTTTCGGAGCTGAATCCCATAACGGCGATAGAGAAAGCCGTGGATTCCTCCGTCCCGGCGGTGGTGGATCCCGTGGGCAGGATCGTCGTGGCCGTCAGTTCGGAGCTGGGCGCCGCCGAATCCGATGCGATCTACGACAAAGTGGCCGCCATGACGGGGGTAGTCCCGGACATAGTCCGCAGGAACGACAGGGAAGACACCAAAATCGTGGTTTTCTTTTCGGTCTGGAGCCGACGGCGGTTCCGCAACCGATATACGCTACCTGGCGATGGCCATCCATGGAAGCGTCGTTCGAGCCTATCGGGCCGGAAGGGGCGGAAGAGCTCTCGCATTTCGCGTATCCCATGTGGGTGGAGATCTACGCGCCTCTGGTGGACGGAGGCAGGAAGCGCGTGGACGAGTTCTATCCGGATTGGATGGGCCCGGAGACCGTCAGAGACCACATCTCCCAGGGGTACAGGTTCTTCTACATCATATTCCGGGGTGTGAGGGCGGGATACCTCTCATTCAGAGCGGATGGGAAGACCCTCGAAATAAGCAAGCTGTATCTTCTTCCGGAATTCCGCGGCTCCGGCCTCAGCTCCCTGGCGATGGAATACATAATGGAATCCGGCAGGAGCGAAGGATGCTCCGCAGCGGAGCTGGTGGTGAACCCGTATAACAGCCGCGCCATAGCATTCTACGCCAAGCACGGCTTCGAAGAGGTCCGGCGCATTCCCGAGGAAGGCATCGGCCGTCCGGAGTACCTGTCGGTGATGGCCAGGCCCATGCGCGTCGTCAAGCGCGGATGCGACGGGAGCGCAGAAGGGCAGGACATGCAGGGCAATGGGAAAGAGGGCGGCCAAGCGCCCCGCGCAGGGGACGCATCGGATGTATATTTCACGCGCGATCTGTCGCCGGAAGGGCTGAAAAAGGTTTTTGAAAGGGTCAGAGGGACTCTGAAGGGCAGGATATGCGTCAAAGTCCATACCGGCGAGGCGGAAGGGCCGAACATCATACCGAGGCCGTGGATCAGGGAGCTCATTTCGGAATCGATGCCGGGCGCCCATATAGCGGAGACCAACACATATTACGAAGGCGACCGCTATACGACGGAGAGCCACCGCGAAACTCTGAGGACCAACGGGTGGACGTTCTGCCCTGTGGACATCGCAGACGAGGACGGAGCCATTACATTTCCGGTGGAAGGCGGAAAGTGGTTCAGAGAGATGCATGTCGGGAAGGGCTTCGAGAATTACGATTCGATGGTCGTGCTGACGCATTTCAAAGGCCATGACATGGGCGGTTTCGGCGGATCAAACAAGAACATCGGCATAGGGTGCGCGGACGGGCGCATCGGAAAGAAGGAGATACATACAGCAGAAGGCTCCTCCGATATGTGGTCCATAACCGGGGACGAGCTCATGGAAAGGATGACGGAATCGGCGAAATCGGTGGTGGACCATTTCTCTCCCGGCATATGCTTCGTGAACGTCATGAGAAATATGTCTGTGTCATGCGATTGCGAAGGCACCATGGCTGAGCCGGTTGTCACCCCGGACATAGGCATAGCGGCTTCCCTCGATATTCTGGCGGCGGACATGGCCTGCGTGGATATTGTCTATTCCCTTCCGGAGAACGGAGGGAAGGAGATGGTGGAACGCATAGAGAGCCGCGGAGGCCTCCGCCAGCTCAGCTACATGAAAGAGCTAGGGATGGGGAGCGGCCGTTACAGGATAATAGACATCGACAACGGGGATGCCGTCATCACCGCTGAAGAGGCGGCGGAAGGGATAGCCCCCGGATGGCGGCCGGACAGGTACAACACGTTCCCAGGCCGCAATGAAATCCGCAAGGGGCGACGGGGGTCTCCTCGCTCCTTCCTGTCTTTTTCCCAGGGTTTCCCGTATCTGATTATCTTCGAAGCGTCGCCGAAGACGCCCATGATGGTGTTGTACTCGTATTTCGTCGGTATGGCGCGCCCCATCATCCTCCTGAACATTATGCGGGTCATTTCCCTTCTGTTCGGAGGATAGTCTATGGCATCCATAAGGTCGGAGAAGAACCCGAACATGCGCTCTTTCTCGCCCCTGTCCGCAGGTTCCGCCCTCCTGCTCGAATGCTCCGCCTGGAATATCTCGTACATCACTATGTTGGCCGCGTGGGAAAGATTGAGGATAGGGTATTCTTCTCCGGCAGGTATCGTAATCAGGACGTCGCAGAGGTTCAGCTCCTCCTGGAGGAGGCCGATATCCTCCCTTCCGAACACGATGGCTATCTTTTCGGGATAGCCTCTGCAGTGCTCCGCGAATTCGCGCACCGGGACGGGGACGCGGGTGTAGTTCCTGTCTCCTTTGGTGGTTACTCCGCTGGTCCCGACCACCAGGAAGCAGCCTTCCACCGCGTCTTCGAAGCTGGTGACGATATGGACGTCATCAAGGATCTGGGATCCGTGCTTGGATCTGCGGTATGCGTCGTCCCCGAGCTCGCAGGGATTCACGAGATACAGCTCTTTGACATCGAAGTTCGCCATGGACCGTGCTATGGCGCCTACGTTGCCTTCGAATTTCGCTCCGACGACGACTATGCGGATTTCAGGCATGTCCGCCGCAACGTGGACTTACGATATTTTGTTTATGACGGTCCGGACATTCCTCCAGCCGCTTTCAAAGCCCATAGAACACTAAAATATGAGTGCGTAAGTACTTGTGGCATGGAAATCCCGAAGGATCATCCCAGATACAGATCCCTGGTGACCAGGGAGCGTCTGGCCGAGATGGTGGAGAGAGGCTTGGTCACGCCTACCGGCCTGATATCCCACGGCCGCGGGGAAGCTTACGATTATCTCATGGGCGAAAAGAGCACGGAGGCCGCCATAGACGCGGAGAAAGCCGCCGCAGCTTTCCTTTTGGGGGCCAGAAACCCGGTGGTCTGCGTGAACGGCAACGCCGCCGCATTGGACGCGGACAATCTGATAAGGCTCGCCGAAGCGGTCCCGGCGAAAATCGAGGTCAACCTTTTCCACAGGACCCCGGAGAGGATGGAAGACATCATATCCTATCTCGAATCCAAAGGGGCTAAGAAGGTTCTCGGGAGGGATCCGGACCGCAGGATCCAGGGGCTGAACCATGACCGCGCCCTATGCACCGGCGAGGGGATATTCTCCAGCGACGTGATCCTTGTGCCGATCGAGGACGGAGACCGCGCCGAGGCTCTCGTATCCATGGGGAAGACCGTGATCTCCATAGATCTCAATCCGCTGTCCCGCACTTCGAAGACGGCCAGCGTCCCCATCTCCGACGAGATGACCAGGGCTCTGGAGAACATCATCCGTTTCATCGGCGAGCTCCGCGGGAAAGAAGAGGAGATCGGAAGGATAAAAAGCGCATTCTCGTCCTCGGAGTGCCGCCGCAGGACCGTCGAATGCATATGCGACAATCTCATGTCGGAATTCAGGGAGCGATACTATGGACGATGAGCTCAAAAGGGGATCCCTCAGGCTGCACTGGGCAGAAAGCCACATGCCGGTCCTGAGGGACATAAGGAAGCGCTTCATAGACGAGCAGCCTCTCGCCGGACTCAAGGTCGGGATGGCATTGCACACGGAGGCGAAGACCGGTATGCTGGCAGTGACCCTCGCTGACGCGGGCGCGGAGATACGCCTGGCCAGCTGCAACCCGCTTTCTACCGACGATTCTGTGGCGCTGGCGCTCCGCGAGGAGTTCGGCCTCAAGGTATACGCCAAAAAATGGGAATCGTCCGAGGAATACTACCGCAATCTCAATGCGGTCCTCGACATGTCGCCCGATTTCATAATCGACGACGGCGCCGATCTGATCGCGATGTCCCACACCTCCCGCAAAGAGGTCCTTTCCACGGTGAAAGCGGCGAACGAGGAGACCACCACAGGCGTGGTGCGCCTCAGGGCGATGGCGGCCGACGGGGCCCTCAAGTTCCCCGTCCTGGACATCAACGACGCCAAGATGAAGTTCCTGTTCGACAACAGATACGGGACCGGCCAGTCCGCCTTCGACGGATGGATGAACGCCACCAATCTCATAGTGGCCGGGAAGAGGCTGGTCGTCGCCGGATACGGATGGTGCGGGAAAGGCGTCGCGATGAGGGCCAAAGGCCTCGGAGCGTCCGTCATCGTCACCGAAGTAGACCCCGTCAAAGCCATCGAGGCCAAGATGGACGGGCTCGAGGTCATGAAGATGATCGACGCCGTGAAGGCCGCAGACATCATCATCACCGTCACCGGATGCAAGGACATCATAACCGCCGAGCACATCGCCGCGATGAAGGACGGGTGCGTGCTGGGCAACGTGGGGCATTTCGACAACGAGATCAGCAAGCCTGCCCTCCAGGAAGCCTCGGTATCGTGCGAGAGGGTCCGCGACTTCATCGACGAATACAAGATGAAGGACGGCCGCAGCCTGTATCTCATAGCCGAGGGCCGCCTGATGAACCTCGCCGCCGGGCAGGGCCATCCCGCCGAGATCATGGACATGAGCTTCGCCACCCAGGCGCTGGGCATCGTCCATATGTCCCGCCATTACAAAGAGATGGAGCCCAAGGTCTATGCCGTTCCGCACGAGATCGACTCCGAGATAGCGTCCATCAAACTGAAGTCCATGGGCGTGGAGATCGATTCCCTGACCGACTCGCAGGTGAGCTACATCACCGGATGGAAGGAGGGGACATGATCCCTTTCCTGTCCGTCTACGGCCATGTAACTATAGATCAGATAATGGGGGTGAAGAAATTCCCGGCCGCCGGCACCACGGAAGACGTACTGTCCGCGGCCACCACGCTGGGGGGAACCGGGACCAACATCGCCGTGACCGCGGCCAGGCTCGGCTGCCCCACAGCCATATGCGCGTTCGTAGGGGAGGATTTCCCGGCTTCGTTCGAGAAAGACATCAGGGATTCCGGCCTGCTGATGGACGATTTCGTCCGCGTGAGCGGGTATGATACGTCGAAAGCCATCGTAGTCAACGATCAGGACATGGTCCAGAAGGTTCTGTTCTACCAGGGCCCCCAGGGATTCGCGGACGATACCGGCATCACGCTCGACGGCATGGCCTCCAAGTCCAAGTACGTGCATTTCTGCACAGGCCAGCCGTCATATTACATCAGGATGATGGAGCGCCTCCCGGATGCGTTCATATCCCTGGATCCCGCCCAGGAGTCCCACCGCATATGGAACCCGGATAATTTCCCCGCGGCTCTGGGCCATGCGGACGCGCTGTTCTGCAACATCAAGGAATCGGAGTCCCTCGTCAGATACATCGGCAAGGAAAGCATACTGGATGCGGACGTGGGTCTGGTGGTATGCACTTACGGGACGGACGGGAGCCGGGCGCGCATCGGGGACGAGACGGTGAGGATACCGGCGGTGAAAGCGGACAGGGTGGCCGACGTCACCGGTGCCGGCGATTCCTACAGGGCCGGATTCTACGCTTCCCTGCATCGCGGATACCGCATCCCGGAGGCGCTGGTCATCGCCGCGTCCGTCGCTTCCTTCGCGGTGGAGAAAGTCGGCGCATTGACGAATACCCCCTCATGGGAGGCCGCCTTGGAGAGGGCGGAACCTTATTTCGGGGAGATATCCGGATGCTGATAGCGATCACAGGCACTCCGGGGACCGGGAAGAGTACGGCATCGGCCGTGCTCCGCTCCAGAGGTTTCGAGGTCGTGGACCTGAAAGCCCATATAATATCGCACGGGCTTCTCGGGGACCTGGACGAGGGGAGGGACACCCGCGAGGTGGATCTGGATCTCCTCAACGATTCCCTGGAGGAATTGAGGGGGCGCGGAGGCATCACGTTCATGGAGGGGCATCTGTCCCATTTCATGGACTGCGGGCGCATAATCGTCCTCAGATGTTCCCCGGAGGTTCTCGCGGAGAGGCTCAGAGCCAGAGGATACGGCGAATCCAAGGTCTTGGAGAACGTCAGATCCGAGGTTCTGGACGTGATCCTGTGCGAATCTATGGATACAGACATACCGGTGGCGGAGATAGACTGCACCGGGCACACCGCGGCGGAGGTCGCGGATATGATCGAATCGGCGGCTTCCGGCGGGGAGTTCCCCCCGGGGACGGCCGACTGGTCTCAGGAGATGGAAAAATGGTTCTTGACGGACAGAGAGCGAGGGCAGACTTCGCCTTGGCCCCGGTGGCCAAGAGGCTGATAAACGTCAATCCGAATCTGATATCGTGGATAGGGCTCATAATCGCGCTGCTGTGCGGCGTGATATTCTATTTCAGCGGGTTCGAAGGGAAGGAATATCTGCTGATAGCGGGCGCCGTATCAGTGATCGTGTCGGGATACTTCGACGCGCTGGACGGCAAAGTGGCCAAACTGGCCGGGAAAGCTTCCCGCAAAGGCGATTATCTGGACCATGTGTTCGACAGATACGCGGACGTGTTCATGATCGGCGGGGTGGCGGTGAGCGCCTGGTGCGACCCGTATCTCGGGATGGCCGCTCTGGTGGGCGTCCTGCTGACTTCGTATATGGGGACGCAGGCACAGGCCATCGGGGCTCCGCGCCTTTATGCGGGGCTGCTGGGGCGCGCGGACAGGGTCGTCCTTTCCACGCTGTTCCCGATCATACAGTTCGTCATGATGCAGTTCGGGCTCGGATCGTTCGGGATAGCCGGGTTCGAACTGAACTGGCTGGAGATAATGATGCTCTGGTTCGCCGTCGTAGGGAACCTCACCGCCATCCAGAGGGCCATCATAACATGGCGGAACCTCTGCGGAGAGGACAGGAAGAGCTGATCAGGCTTTGTTTCCGGGGGCCCCGGCATCCGTTTTCCGGGGGCCCCTGGATTTTATCCTGTAATAGTTCAGGGGATGGTTTATCTTCGCGCACAGGGCGTCCGGCTCGAAGCAGAGCCCTTCAGTCTTCATGGTCTTGCATTCCGGCGGGGTATACGCATCCCTTCCGTACAGCTCCCCCGTGATGTGCTTAATCTGGTATTCCGATTTGGATTCGTCGAAATCCGGGGATTCGGCGAAGATCCTGATGATGCCGTCGTAATCCAGCCCCAGGGCGGACATGAACGTCACCAGGGCGAACCTTCCGCTGTGGGGCAGGTTGATGCCTTTCATCGCCATCTCCAGAAGATGCGTGACGCATGGCGGGAGGTATTCGCCTTTCATCCCTTCCCCGCGGGTCGGGCTCATCTTCATCTTGGCATCCTCCAATGCCGCTCTCACTTCGTCGCAATCCTTCTGCAGGTACGGGAGGAACTCCTCCGGGGGCCTGAGGGGCAGCTCGGACTCTATCTTGTCCTGCAGGGCGTTCTGCATCAGGCGGTTGAATTTCTCTCTGGGAAGGAAAACGATCCCGGAGCGGACGTCGCTGTTGATCAGCTTCCAGTCCACGCTTTTCATCCTGCTGGAAAGCATGAGATAGTCCGGGAATTTCATGCGCATGATGCCGTCCCCGTCCGTCGACGCTTTGAATCCCAGCTCATCGGAGACCTCCAGCACAGTCTGGCGGTCTTCGTCGGCGAGCACTTTGTTCATGCGGACGGCCTCCCCGAGCGCGTATCTTTTGGTGAGATATCTGTCCCATATCACAGAGACCAGAATCCTGGCGTACGGATACGACAGGACCTCCATGAGGCAGTCGTAATCCCTCATCAGGGGTTTGTACGTGACTTCGCCCGAGTTTATGGCGTCCAGCACCCTTTCCTTCCCGCGGGCGCGGGCTGGGGAGTAGCTCTCCGAGGTCATGAGGGAACCCAGATCTGCGGAGTTCTCCGCCGCGAATCCGGAGGCTTCCTTCAGGAACGGGAATTTGGCTGAAAGTCTCGCATCCATGTTTCCTGGCCGTCCGATATGAAGGCATCGATGCAGAAGGATCATCCCAGCAGGGACGTGTCCTTCAGGCTTCTCACAGAGGTGATGCCGTTTTCGGTCTCCTCCTCTTTGTAGAGGATCCCGTCATTCCCTATGTACAGGACCTTCCTTCCGGAGTCCTTCTCATACAGGGTACACCTGACGTTGCCCCAGCGCGTGGGGACAGCATCTTCCCTGTAGTTTATCCCGGACATCTTCTGGGAGTTCCGGCGGAGCTTCCCGAGGAATTCCGCGGGCGACATGATCTCTGTCCTGTCGCCGGCGGCGTCCGTGATCCTCACAGAATATCTGCCGCCTTCTCCGGAGACGATCTCATACCTCTCGGCGCTTGCCGTGTCCTGTTTTTCTGTCTCATACTCTATGAAATCCCCAGGTCTGAGATCGGTTCTGAGGGCCAGGCCGGCAATCTCGGAGGCTTCCTTTTTGCCGGAGCCGCGGACATACATGATGACGAATATTCCGCCGATGAGCATCGCGACGATGGATCCCATCAGAGCGACGGTGACGAAGATTGACATGGCTGGAAAAACGGCTCTCTCGTATATATCGGTGGCATAAGGGAGAAGCACGGGCGGGACGGCATCGCTCTATCGCGGGCCCGATCATCTCCAGCAGTTTTTCGGTCACCGAAGGGTCCCCTATGGCTTCCGCAAGATCGTCCGGGCCGGAGAAGGGCCTTTCGAGGACCAGTTTCGCCGCCCTTTTCTTTCCGATCCCGGGGAGGGATTCCAAAGCCCGGAGAGGCATGCTATTGATGTCGAACGGATATGTCACCCCGGTAATCGAGCGGAACCCCCAATCGGTTATGAAAACGTCATAGAATTTCTCGGTCTCTACTTTATAGGGAATCCCGACCAGAAGCGGATAGGAGCCAATCTGCCTTCCGAAAGTCATGTTGCCGTCGTTGAGCTCGGCGTAGACATCCCTGAGGACGGTGCCGTACGGCGCGATGCGTTCGAGCATGGCCCGGTCTATTTCCGAGCGGACGTCTTCCTTGAATCTCTTGAACCTTCTCTGGTCCACTCTGACGCTGAATTCGCGCCTTACGGGAAGCACCTGGCGGATGTTTATGCGCCTGACCATCAGATTCTCGTCCCTGATCTTCCTGAGGAAGTCCAGATCCATCCGGTAGGTGGCCGCGGTCTCGCCGTCCAGGCCGCATATTATGTTTATCCCGGGGAGGAGCTTCGGCATCCCTCTGGGGCCTCTCGCGCTTCCTATCTCGTTTATGAGCCTGACGGCCGCCATAACCTGCTCCGATGTGCTGTTCAGGTTGTTCTCCATGTACACCCTGGGATCGGCTGATTCCATGCCCAAGGCGAGCACGTTCCCGTCGGTGCAGCATTCCGCGATGGTCTCCAGGACTTCGCGCGATTCGCCGGGGTATGTGGCGATGACCGCCGCGTCGGCGTTGTCCACGTGGACGGTATCGAAACCCATGGAAGAGAGCCCTCCGAAAAGCTCCTTCACCGCGGAGGGGTCGGGCCTCGGGACGGGGGAGCTGTCGTCCGAGCCGTAGGATACTATGCATGTCTGGCCTCCGACTCTTATGTTGGCTACCCCGATATCCCTGAGCTTCCGGGCTTCGGCGAGGATGTCCCCGGGCTTTCTGGTCAGCGGCCTGCCTTTGAGGGGCTCTATGCAATAGGAGCATCCCCCCGTGGAGTATCTGTGGCATCCGCGGTAGGATTCTATCTCGGCCACCAGCGGCTGCGGGAAATCCTGGTGCTGAGCGACGATATCCGCTCCCAGGAGCATCCATCTGTTCCATTCGTCAAGAGTGCGGGGCCTCTCTCCTACTTCTTTCCCTGTCATCCCGTCGTACAGGGATGCGGCAGGGTCTTTTCTTACGATAAAATCGAATTTCTCCGCGGCCGCAGTGTCCGCCGCCGATCCGCTGATCATGCGCCATCCTTTCAGGCGGGGGAAGATGCTTTCCAGCTCTTTCGAGGACATGGGCATCGAACGGAGGTACTTACCGGGGACGGTGTTTCCGGACAGCACTACAGTGACAGATGCGTCCGGGATCTTTTTTCCCTTGCGGATCATGTCTATGGAGACGTATTCCACTCTGTCGGCTCCCGCATCCAGGGCGGCTCCGGCGATGGAGCGTATCATCGGCGATATGTAAGGAGGCACGCCGAGCGCCGCCGGATCGTCGATGTAGCCGTCTATCAGAGCGACAGAGATCTCCTTCGCCATGGTCCCGGATGGCCGTCCGATATTAAGACGGTATCCCGGAGCGGTCTGCGGCCGGCGGCAGTCAATCCAAAAGCCCGGGCACGTCCTGTAGCCATGTTTATATCGTAAAGTCGCGGTTATCGCAGAAAACAAGGGCATCGGCCCGGTCTAACGCATATCGTAAGGATGGCTACGTTGTTCGTCGTCAGATTACTTATAAATATGCAATTAGGCATGACTGATGATAAAATTCGAACCGTTTTTTACGGAATTCGTAGACAAAGGTGGACCAAAATGGCAGCAGAGAAGAAGGATTACAAGGATCTGACCCCCGAAGAGAGGCTCGAGAGAGCCCAGAAGCCCGGCAAGGACGCCCTGAAGATGCATCCATATTACGGCGGGAAGATCGAGGTCGTCCCCAAGGCGTGCGTCAGGAATTTCGACGATTTCGCGATCTGGTATTCCCCCGGAGTGGCGGAGCCCTGCAAGGACATCGCGAAGAATCCCGACATGGTGTACGAGCACACCTGGAAGTGGAACACCGTCGCGGTCGTGTCGGACGGCACCCGTGTCCTGGGCCTTGGAGACATCGGCCCCGAAGCCGCCATGCCCGTCATGGAAGGCAAGGGGATGCTGTTCAAGTACCTCGGAGGGGTCGACTGCGTCCCGATATGCCTGGACACCAAGGATCCCGACAAGATCATCGAGACCGTCAGGCTCATCGCGCCCTCTTTCGGCGGAATCAACCTCGAGGACATCTCCAACCCCAAGTGCTTCGACATCCTGGACGAGCTCAGGAGGGACTGCAAGATCCCCGTCTGGCATGACGACCAGCAGGGAACCGCCACCGTCGAGGTCGCGGGAGCCATCAATGCCATGAAGCTCGTCGGCAAGAAGCTCGAGGAGTCCCGCATCACCGTCATCGGAGCAGGCGCGGCTTCCATCGCCATCGCCAGGCTGATGCTCGCCACCGGATTCAAGCCCGAGAACATGTGCATGTGCGATTCCAAGGGCATCCTCAACCTCGAGAGGAAGGATGTCGAGGGCAGCTTCAGGCAGAAGTGGGAGATCTGCAAGAAGACCAACGGAGCCGGAAAGACAGGTGGCATGAAGGAGGCCTTCAAGGACGCCGACATCGTAATCGCGGCTTCCAAGCCCGGGCCCGGGACCATCCCTCCGGAATACGTAGATCTCATGGCAGACGACCCGATCATCTTCGCCACCGCCAACCCAGTGCCCGAGATCTGGCCCTGGGAAGCCAAGGAGCACGGATGCAAGGTCTTCGCCACCGGAAGGTCCGATTTCCCCAACCAGGTCAACAATTCCATGGGATTCCCCGCAATATTCCGCGGCGTGCTCGACGTGAGGGCCAAGACCATCACCGACGAGATGTGCATCGCCGCTGCCAGATCCCTGGCCAAGACCGCCGAGGAGAAGGGAATCTCCGAGGATTACATCGTGCCCACCATGTCCGAGACCAACGCCTTCATCGAGGAGGCCGTGGCGGTCGGCATGAAGGCCCAGGAGCAGGGAGTCGCCAGGCTCAAGCTCTCGGCGCAGGAGCTCCGCGAAAAGGCCGAATTCATGATCACCAGATCCAGATCCCTCACCGCCAAGATGATGGCCGACGGCTTCATCAAGGAATACAGGGAGTGATCCCGGGGCTCCGGCCCCTTCCCCGGGTTTTCCGGGGGTCCCAAATCCATTTGCTTCTGTCCTATCATAAATACCAGTTTCCCCATTTTCGGGCCGATAAGGATGAGGCTTTTCACAGTCGGGCCCGTGATGATGTACCCCGAAATCCTGGAGGGATCGGGGAAGCAGCTGCCTTACTTCAGGACCAACCAGTTCTCGGAGACCATGCTGGAATCAGAAGCGATCTTGAAAAGGCTTCTCGGAGCCGGAGAAGGATCCAAAGCGGCATTCCTGACCGCATCCGGGACGGGCGCGATGGAGGCCGCCGTCGCGGGATTCTTCGGGCGCGGGGACCGCCTTCTGATAATATGCGGCGGCGGGTTCGGAAAGCGCTTCGCCGAGATCTGCGGCGTCCACGGCATACCCCACGACGACGTCGTCCTGCCGTTCGGCAAAGCCCTGTCGGAAGAGGATCTGGAGCCGTTCTCCGGCAAGGAATACTCGGGGATGCTGGTGAACATGGACGAGACCTCGACAGGCCAGCTGTATGACATCGGGATGCTGTCGGCGTTCTGCAGGCGCAAAGGGATGTATCTGATCGTCGACGCGATAAGTTCTTTCCTGGCCGATCCGCTGGACATGGAGAAGGACGGGATCGATGCAGTCATTATCAGCTCTCAGAAAGCGCTTTCCTTGGCCCCGGGGATCTCCGCGGTGGTGATGAGGCGCGGGATATACAAGGACAGGCTTCTCAGAAGGGATTCCGGCCTCTATTATCTGGATCTCAAGCACCATCTCCTGGATCAGGAGAGGGGCCAGACGCCTTTCACCCCTGCCGTGGGGATTCTGCTGGATCTGAACGCCATGCTCAGGAAGATCTCCGAGGAAGGGCTGGAAACCTGGATCGGGCGCACGGCGCATCTTGCGGCATATTTCAGGAAGGGCGCCGCAGAGATGGGGATCCCCATGCCGGATTATCCCCTGTCCAACGCAGTCACCCCCATACTGTTCGGCGGCAACGCGTATGACGTGTTCCTGAAGCTGAGGGACAGCTACGGCATCACGGTCACGCCCAGCGGCGGGGATCTCCGCGGCAGGGTCCTGCGCGTGGGGCACATCGGAAACCTCTCGGAAGAGGATTACGACGCCCTGCTCGATGCTCTGGGGGAAGTTCTGGGCAGATAAGACTATAGTCTCGATGCGGAAAATCGCTTCTTCCCGGAGCCGGCCTCGAAATCGATCCAGGCGCCGCAGGGGAATCCGCCCGCGCCTTTCCGCTGGCCCTCCGGCGGCGGGGTCATATAATCCCCGAACATATGTTCCAGCATGCGGTCCCATCCCTGCGGCAGGGGGATCTCGGTGTCTTCGAACGCATGCATCACAGGCCTGCCGTAATCCTCTTTCCTGAAGATGTAGCCTTTGAATTCGGTGGAATACACCGTGGTCAGGCCGCATTTTCCGCCGGCCGCCATGTGGGCCAGCCTGTAGAACGCTTCATGCGTCCATTTCAGGCGCCTGTGTATGGCCGGGCTTCTGATGCGGTCCAGCGCGTAAATGGAAATGTTGTCCCCCCAGATCATGGCGTCTGCGATCGTCTGCCTGATCCTCCCCGAGGGATAATCCGATATCGGGAAGATGTCTATGAACGGCGCATCCCTGTTCCTCAGGCCTTCCTTCCCCTTCGCCAGGGAGATGACGTGCGGGTGGTTGTCCGCCGAGGGGATGTGGTAATAGTATTCCGAGGGGTCCAGCTCCCCGGCCAGAGCTCTGTTCACATCAGGAAGATCCCTTTCCCATACGGCCAAATCCACGTCGTCGTCCCAAGGGATGAACCCGCCGTGCCTGACCGCCCCCAGCGCGGTACCGAAATGGCAGTAGAATTCTATCCCGTTCCGCTCCAGGACCTCTTTAATGTCCTTGTACATCGAAAGGAGAGCGGTCTGGGTCTCGTTCATGGCATCACTTCTGGGTTTCGTTCCTCAATCCGTAACGGGCTTCCGATTTAGTATTGTTCGGTCGCCTATTCATCCCATGATCTTCGAGGCGATCCTTCTGAGCCCCTCGGGCATTATCGAAAGGAGGACTTCTTTGTCACCCTTTCCGGACGAGCGCAGCACGGCGAACGCGTAAACCAGGGACAGAATTGCGAAGAGCGGGATTATCGCCGCCCACGTCCCGGGTATCCAGATCGCTTGGGAAAGTGCCCACAGGCCTCCTATGCAGAGCGCCATGGCGCAGTATCCCCCGGCTATCGGCTTCAGATAGAGCATGACGGGGGCCCCCACCATTTTCGCCGCCAGAGGTATCGCCCAGAAGGTGAATCCCATGGTGCAGACGAACCATACCGCGATGACCCCGTCGACGCCCATGTCCGTGAAGCTCAGGAGGGCCGCTGTGGCTGCTATGTTAAGGATCCCGAACGCGAACGTGGGCAGAGACAGCTCCTTGACCCTCAGATATATCACGGGTATGTCCTGGAGCACGGTGTAGGCGCACACGGCTATGTCCCCGGCCAGCGCGATGGCCACTGCGGCCGAAAGATATCCGAATTCGTCCCCCACCCAGGCGTGAAGCACCTGCGGGGCGAACACGATGATCAGCGCCAGCGGCATGGCCATCATCAGCGAGACGAATTTCATCGAGACGGAGGTCAGCCTCTTCAGCCCGTCTATGTCCCCGTCTGAGTAGCACGCATACACCAGAGGCCCGAGGGAAGCCGTGATCGAGTAGCAGGCGGTGTGGATCATCGATACCAGCGACGCTATAATCGCCACTCCCGCGTCGGCTTCGGATCCCAGGTAGAGGTTGGTCAGGATCAGGGACGCCTCTATGTAAAGCAGGTTGCCGACGCGGTTTATTATGGCCCACGCGCCGAGGTTGCCCATGGCCCGGAAGAGCTTCCTGTCGTAGAGCTTCGGCGAAAGCCTCATCCTGGGATATTGGCGCTTGGCCGTTATCAGAACCAGGACGAGGAGTATGACGGACGATGCCAGGTAAGAGGCTCCGACATGGGCCAGTGACGGCTCGAAGAACTCGAACATGACCAGGATCAGGGCGACCTGCGAGAGCGTGTAGATCAGTCTGGCGGCATACCAGACATACAGGGTGTTGAACGCGGAATACACTCCGAAGAACACGGACGGGACCGCAGAGATCACCGACGCGCCCAGCACCATCAGGAACAGGGCCTGGACGTCGCCGGCGGCGTTGCCGCTTATGTCGATGGCATGCGGCGCCGCGATGGATATCAGAATCACCGCCGGCAGCAGTGCCAGGCATATCCTCAGGATCCCGAACAGAGCGGTGGATATCGATTGCGAGGCGTCATCCGTCTCTCTTATGGCCAGGGTTATGTAGCGGGAGTTGGCCGTGCCCAGAGAATCCGCCAGGATCATAACGTACGAGGTTATGGTGGTGGCCACGGGGATTATCCCGTACGCGACAGTGCCCAGCGAATCTATGTAGAACGGTATGAGCCAGATCCCGACCAGGGCCATGACCGCGGTGCGGACCGTGTTCGTGACCATGTTCAGAGGGGTCTTTTCCAGTGAGAATCCGCTGAAAGCCATCTTCGCACCAGGTTCACATCGGTTTGGGCAGCTTCTTGAGGTACATCACGTATCTGGACAGGGCGCCGGCGGGATACACGATGCCGTAGAAGATTATGAAGAGGTCCAGGCGGTCCAGCGCGGCGAAGATGGGGATCAGAACGATCATGTTCGTGAACGCCGCTGGGTTCAGCATGAAAAGGGCCGCGATGCCTTTCCTGCCGGCGAATCTTTTCCCTTCCACTCCGAGGGAGCCGTCGTTCCCGTCTATGGCCGCGTCCGGCATCAGGCGGTTGTAGATGTTGGTCAGATCTATTATCAGAACCATGGCGATCCCAGCCGCGGTTCCCAGGATAAGATATGCTATGGGATCGAATTCATAGCCGAATATAGGCCTTCCTCCGGATGCGAACACGGAATATCCGATGAAAAACATCAGCATCGGATACGTCACGCGATGGTTCACCCCGTCGAGATAGTCTCCGCGGGGGGATTTCAGACCGGTGTACCTGGCTACGGGCCCGTCGGTGCAGTCGAGGGCGTAGGCGATGACCCATGCGATCCCGCACAGTATGCTGAGGACGTAATCCCCGAAGTAGAATCCTACGGAGGCGAGGAACATCAGCAGGCCCCAGAAAGCGGTTATGGCGTTGGGTGTGGCGCCGATTTTGAGGCACAGCCCTCCGAGAGGGACGGCCAGGGGGTTGTAAACGTACCTCTCGGAAGCGTTGAGGTTCGAATGGTCCAGGCATTCGATATAACGGCGCCAGTCGATGCTCATCTTAACAGAACCGTCCTGACCGTTGTCTTTCTCAATTATATAACGGTATCCTCGTCCCCGCTGTTTTCCGGAAAGGTCTTCTCCCCGTTTCCGGACCTGCCGCGGAGATATATCGCGGCGATGGACGCGATGCCTACGTACT
Organism: Methanomassiliicoccaceae archaeon; assembly: GCA_016281925.1. GTDB lineage: Archaea > Thermoplasmatota > Thermoplasmata > Methanomassiliicoccales > Methanomethylophilaceae > Methanoprimaticola. Next base: position 15,216 of record JAEEJP010000113.1, on the reverse strand, counting down.
GCACGGCGAATCCCAGCACGTAGACCAGATTCAGGTGGTCGAAAAGGCCTCCGCTGCTGTCCAGGAAGACGAACATGCCGATTATCGAATCCAGGGACGGCCATCCTGTCCCCAAGGAAAGCGGCAGGAGATTCGTGGGCGCCGTGGATGCGAACACTATGGCGGAGCTGATCCAGATTATGATCCACGGCACGATGAACCTGCGGTCTTCCGTAGAAATCTGGATTGCCAGAAGGGGGATGAGGGCGACCAGGTACTGCGGCGCCGGGGGATACAGCATGCATAGCGTCATGCAGATGAAAGCGCCCGTGAACATCCTCTTCCTGAGCCCTTCCTTTCCGCCTTTGCCGACCCATATGCCGGCGAAGACTGTGGCGGCCGAGATGGCGGCATAGCAGGCCACCCGGGTGAACCCTTCGATCTGGGGCGCCCCTTCGGAGCCGTACGAGAATCCCGTGCGGTCCGTTATGAATCTGAAGCATTCCGTTATGTCCCCGGTCATGAGCTGCGGCAGGAATATCAGCGCCAAGATGCCGAATCCTCCGGCCGCCGCCATAAGGAAACGGAGGCCCGCTTTCCCGGATCCCTTTTCCGAAGCGAAGAAATAGGCGGCCATAGGCATGAACAGGAATACGGGGAAGAATTTCGTCGCCACCGCCAGCGCGAAGCACATCCCCATCAGGAAATATCTGTTGCCGATGAGGAAAAGCAGCGACAGCATCATGAAGGCGGCGCCGATGGAATCCGGCATCCCTATGATCCCGGAGGAACCCATGACGGTCAGGCTGAGCCATACCAGAGAGAATGCGGCCACGGAGCGGATGCGGTCCCCGGAAAGCTCCGCAGCCAGTTTCCCGGCGGCAAGCGCGGCTACGAGGTCGAACAGGATCAGAGGGGCTTTCGAGCAGTAATCGAACGCGAGAGACGTCACGATCGAAATGGTATGGTTGGGGCTCTGCTCGAAGAACGCTATCTCCGGCACCTTGACCCCCATCTCCCCTATCTCAAGGAAAGCGTTGGAGAACGAGTTCATAAGGCCGAGGACGTAGCCCCAGACCGGGGTGTAGAAGTAGCCCTCGATGTCATAGAGGCCTCCTCCGGCGTTGATGTTGCGGACCACGACCGCCCAATAGTTCGAATCGAAGACCAGCGCCAGCGCCATCATAAGCAGGCGCGCGGCCAGGCCGATCATGAAAACCGTCAGGAGCGGGTGCCCGGCATTCTCCGCCCAGCGGCGGAAGCGTCCCGCGGTCTTCTCAAGGCGCATAAAGCGTTCTCCCCCAATCGGTGTACGTCCCGCCCATGTATACGTAAAGATGGCAGGGCCCGGCGGAATCCATCGAACCTCTGGCCGTCCCTCTGGAGACTTTCCCCTCCTCCCAGTCCAGGACAGAGCTGTCAGGCCCTATCCCAGACGCTATCGTCTGCCCGATGTCGTCGAACTGCTCCAGGTCCGGGCCTCCAGCGAAGACCGTTATGCTGCCGCTTCCGAAAGGCGCCACGGCGACGGAAGAATGCCCTTCGCGGACGAATCCGAGCTGGAGGCCCCCTCTGAGGCCGAACAATGTCGTGCTGCCTTTGAGGGAAAGCGCATCCAGGAATCCGTTGTCTATGGTCTCCCCGGTTATGTACGATGCGATGTCTTTGCTGGACGAGTCGATCGCGTCCGCGCTTCCGAACAGGAGCTCCCCGCTGTTCCGGACCATGCGGAGCCCTTCCCCGTCCGAGTGGAATTTCCCGGCTTCGGAGCCCAGCCAGAACAGGCTGCCCCCGCCGCGGATCCATCTCAGAAGGGGGTCGCCGTCATTTCCCGCGTAAACAGATGACGGAAGCGCGAAGGATACCGACATTATCCCGGTCCCTTCCGGATCTCCGGCTGTATTCGCTATTATCTCCTCCAGGCCGGCGCGATCCACAGTCTCGGTCTGGCCGAAGCCTCTGAAGCGGAGCATCTGGGCTATCTGCTCCGCGGCATATCCCCTGTCGAACGCCAGGGGAGCCATGCCATCGGAGGCCATGGCGCAGGCTTCTCCGTAAAGGCCGTCTGCCTTCTCGTCGACGTAGATATACAGGCGGTCCAGGCGTTTTTCGCCGCTGATGAGAACCGCCGAATACACGTCCGATCCGCTGCATTCCACGGAGAAATCGACGTGTCCGTCCGACCATTCCGCCGATGCGCCGCGATATATGCCCGGGCTGTACGTGAGATACCCCCCAATCAATATCAATGCGGCGAGGGCTATCGCCAAAGCGGCATAATGGTCGGTGCCGGCCTTCATGTTCCGTTTCCCATCCGTATGGTCCTATAAAACCTGATTCGAAAGAATTCAGAAAGGCGCTGTCCCCGGCATCGGAGCGCATGAAAATCAGAATGAAAATAACGGGGGGATTTCCCCCTCCGAGTTTCAGAGCACCGTGGAATCGACGCAGGAGATCTCTCCGACGCCTTCCAGAGCGCCGATGGCCTCTTCGAGCTTTCCTCCGACGCCTTCGTCGGAATCGTCGATGATGAATTCGGCGGTGAGCTTCATCATACCGAAGAAAGCCTCTTCGAGACCGGTTTTCTGGAGTTTGACTCCGGCGGGAAGCACTGAGGGGAGCTTCTCGAGAACCTTCTTCATATCGACGTCGGGGTTCTCGGGCATTATTTCGTATTTGGCGAATAACTCTCCCATATGAGCACCTCACGGTCCAATGAATCCGCATTTCTTGCATTCGTAGGGGACGCCCTGGTCGCGGCACTGGTCGCACCTTCCGATCTCATACTCCCCGCACTTGGGGCATTTGAAGAAGGTATTGCCGTGGCCGATGAGCCTCTTACCGCATGAAGAGCATATTTTGTCGGCTGCCATAGTGCGTCCGATATGGCTACACCTATTTAAGAGAATAGCCCGTCTTTAATCTTTAATAATTAAAGAGAGGCCTTTCCGCCCGCGAGGCGGAGGGATACCGGATCCCCGGCCCGCAGATCTTCTCCGGCAGGGCCGCGCTCGGCATTGTTTGATAAGGGTCCACGCCTATTACGCCGCAGGTGCCATAAATGAAGATACAGGCGGATTGCATACCTTGCCTCATGAAACGCGCGCTGTTCCAGTGCAGGCTGGACAGCCGCATAGACGAATACGCTTCGATGGATGCCTGCGTCAAAGCTCTGGCCAAGGCGACGGGACCGGACAAGACCACCTCCGAAGTAGGGACGGCCGTCCACGAGGCCTCCTATTCCAAGATGCTGGTGGAGGACCCTTACAAGAAGATAAAGGTCAGCGCCGACAACATCGCCGACGGCCTCGCAATGCGCGCGCAGGGCCTTGTGGACGCTTCCGAGAACAGGTTGGGTACCGCCATCCTCATCGCCGCGGTCGGGAACGTTATGGATTTCGGGATCGACGCCAAGACTGTGGACAGCCCCGAGGATTTCGGCGAGAAGTTCGACGCGTTCATGGCGGAAGGCCTCGGCCTTTACGACCAGGAGCTCATCAATTCGCTGCTTCTGGGAGCCAGAAGGGTCGTGTACGTGTTCGACAACTGCGGGGAGTCCCAGCTCGACAGGATCCTCATCAGGGAGCTCCGCAAGAACGGGAAATACGTGATCGGAGTGGTCCGCGGGAAGCCCATCCTGAACGACGTCACCAAAGATGATGTCGAGAGGTCCGGCTTGGCCATGGATCTGGACGAGATATATGACACCGGCAAATTCTACGTCGGAATCGACTGGGAGAACGCGCCGGAAGAAACCAAGAACGCCGTGGCCAGCGCCGATCTGATAATAATGAAGGGCATGGCCAACTACGAGAGCGTTTCCGACCTGACAATACCGGTGCCCGTGATCCATATCCTCCGCGCCAAATGCGTCCCGGTCGCCAGATCCGTGGGCGTCCCCCAGGGGACCAACGCGGTGTTCGCCGTCCTCAACGGGAGGAGAATGGACAGATGAGGGTCCGGCAGGCCGTCATAATGGTGGGGGGCCAGGGCACGAGGCTCCGCCCCCTCACCGAGAGCTGCCCCAAACCCATACTTCCGGTGGCCGGGAGGCCCTGCATATGGTATCTCATGAGATCCATGGCCAGGGCCGGCATCGAGGAGATAATCCTGGCATGCGGCTACCGCTCGGAGATGATGGAGGAGGCGCTCGGCGACGGCTCCGATCTGGGGATAAAGATATCGTATTCCTACGAAAGCGAACCCATGGGAACCGGGGGCGCGCTGAAACTCGCGGAAAACAGGCTGGATCCGGTTTTCCTGGCCTCCAACGGGGATGTTTTCGCGGACATAGACCTCAAAGGGGAGGTCAACCGCCATTTCGGATCCGGAGCGGAGGTGACCGTCGCCCTCGTCCCGGTGCCGAATCCCTGGGAGTTCGGGGTTGCCCGCACCGCGGATGACGGCTCGATACTGGAGTTCAGGGAGGGCATGAAGGAAGGGGAGACGTTCTCCGACCTGATAAACGCCGGCGTCTACGTGGTCAGCAGGGATGCCCTCGCAAGGATCCCGGCGGGAAGATTCTGCGATTTCTCCAAGGAGATCTTCCCTGAGATCATAGCCTCCGGCGGGAAGCTCATGGGATACCCTCTGGAAGGCGTCTGGATGGACGTCGGCCGGCCGTCGGATTATGTCAGGGCCAATCTGTGCATGGCGTCCAGGGAGCCCGGGGATTCACTGTCGCGCATATCGGGCGGATCCGCGTCGGGCCCGGTGTTCGTGGGGGAAGGCTCTTTTGCAAGGGATTCCCACATCGATTCGGCCGTGATAATGGGCGGATCCGAAGTCATAGGGTCCCGTCTCAGGCGCGTTGTGGTCCTCGGCGGAAGCAGGATAGAAGGCGCGTCCATAGAAGACAGCATAATCGGCAGGGGATGCAGGGTATGCGCCGGCGCGTCCGTCAGGAATTCGGTGCTCGCCGACGGGGACGCGGTGGGCCCGGGCGAGACAAGGGATGACGGCAGGAAAGTCCGATCGGAGCTTTTTCGTCGTGCCGACCGGGTCCCAGATGTTCATGTCGCAGTTCCCGTTTTCGATGTATTTTTTGGCGTCCGAGCGGGCTTTCATCTCCAGGCGGCCGACATAAAGCATCTTAAGGGGATGGAATCCCAGGTCGCGGACCGTTCCGAACAGGGCTTTGAGAACGTATTTCCTGTTCCATGAAGGGATGTCGTAATCGTACTTCTTCTTCATGTTGCACTCGCCGATGTTCACGCGGGTCCTCTGCTTGAGGAAATCCTCCTCGGTCTCAGGCCCTCTGTTGTAGACTATCGCGTCCGGGGCGTAGGCGCATCTGTAGCCCGCCTTCTCGAGGTTCATCCTGATGAGGTCCTCGTCGGACTGCTGGTCCAGGGCCAGGCGCGTGCCTATGTCGCGGAACGCCACCAATTCCCCTATTTTGGGGTAGATCATGGCGAGGTTGTGGTGCATGCTCCACAGCATATGGACGGCGAACCCGATCCTGTCGTCCTTGCTGTTGGTGGGCACCGGGTGGCCGCCGACCATCCCCATCTTCTCGTCCTCGAACGGCTCTATGAGGCGCAGGAGGGACTCTTCGGTGCCGAAAATGTTGTCCGCGTTCAGCATGACGACCAGCCCGCACGTCTTAGCGTCCAGATATGCGTTTATGGCCGAGTTTTTCCCCTCTCTTTTCTTCTGGACGATCAGACTGATGTCTCCGTGCTCTTTCTGGAGCTCGCGTACTATGTCGTCGGTGCCGTCCGTGCTTCCGCTGGACACTATGATGACTTCTTTGACCCGGAATCCCGGCGTCTTCTGTGAATATATCGAGCTTACGCAGCGCGCTATGTTCTGCGCTTCGTTGTACGCGCATATCCCTATGGTGATGTCTGGAAGCATGGCAGAGACAGACCGTCCTATATTCTCCTATCATAAAATCAATGCGGTTTGCGGGCGGTCATGCCTCGGCCCGCCGGTTACGGCTCTTTCTTTTGTTTTCCGGCTTCTTTTTCGCGGACAATTCCTCCAGAAGGGCGGACAGGAACAGTTCGAGGTCGCGGTTGCGCCGGTACGGCGGGATGTTCAGCTTCTCCGCCGCTTCGATGGCCGGCTCCAGTCCGTCCAGGTCTCTGAGGGCGACCGCCCTTCCCATGGCTTCGACTTTCGCCGCGACTTCTTCCTGCCCGTCCGGGGTCCCGTCGGCGTTCCGGCATACGACCGTGCGGGGGACTAGGACCATCGGGATCCTCCTTTCGAGGCAGTTGAGGATGGTTCCGATCCCGGCGTGGCAGACCACCAGATCCGCTTCATCATATAGTTCCGACATGCCGCCGTCCGGGAGGAAATCGAAGCATCTGCTGTGGGTCCCCCTGAACCCGGTTCCGGCCACCTGCTGGACCACTTCTTTCCCGCTGCGTCCGGCATACCCGTCCATCCTCTCGAAAAGCGGGCCGAAAGGATAGTCGTTCATACCTATGGTTACCAGTATCAGAAGATCCCCCCGTGGTATTCCGCGCCTATCTGGTCCGCCAGGCTTTCCCATCTAACGATGAAGCGGTCGCAGAAGCGGCGGATGAAGGCGGCCGACCCCGATATCTCTGTGATGTTCGCCCCGGATTCTATGTAGATCGTATACGCGCCCAGGAATCTGCAGAGCGGGAACATGAATATGTCCGCGTGCCCCATCCCGGTGCTGATCAGAACGTCAGGCCTGTCGAAGAGCACTTTCGGGAGCGCTTTGGCCAGGGAGATGAGGAAGCGAATCCTGCTCTTCCATGGGGGCACCAGAAGAATTTTGGGCTCTTCCAAGCCGTCCGCGCGCACGCTTTCGTATGTCACGAACCTGCAGTCGTAGGCTTCCCATGCGCCTCTGAGCTCCATCATCTCCTGCAGATGGCCGCCCCAGCTGCACAGAAGATCAACGCGCATGACAATCCAACCGGGCGCTGGTATATGCTTTTGGCGGTTGGGAACCCCGTCCGGACGCCGGATAAGGGTAGTTGTTTTGGCGGTAAAGATTATTATTATATGAATAAGCGATATGTACTTATATATATGTGAATCACGTAAGCGGAGCGTTCAGTTCTCACGGGATAGGTCGGCTTTCCGTTTGAACCGGTTCGGAAGCCGGCGCAGAAGGTGAATCGATGGATGGGATACATTACAGCGCCAGAGCCCCCCTAAGAATAGGTTTGGCGGGTGGAGGAACGGACGTTGACCCATATGCTACCGAGAAAGGCGGCGTGGTCTTCAACGCTACGATTAATAAGTACACTTATTGCACGCTCATTCCGAGGGCCGACGGCGAGAGAACCGCCAGATCATCCTTCTACGGCAATTTCAGGGCCGATCTGGCCAACGGCCCGTTCGTTCTCGATGGGAATCTCGACATAGTGAACGTCGTGGCCGACCATTTCGGCGTCGACAGCGGTTTCGACGCCATAATGCAGTCCGAAGTGCCGCCAGGTTCCGGCCTCGGGGGATCTTCCACCGTCATGGTATCCATCATCTCCGCCTTCTGCGAATGGACCGGCGAAAGGTTATCCGCCAAGGACATGGCCAAGCTGGCTTTCGATCTCGAAAGGAAGAAGCTAGGATTCAAGGGCGGGCGCCAGGACCAGTATGCCGCCGTCTTCGGGGGATTCAATCTCATGAAGTTCAAGGGCGACAGCGCCGAGATAGAGAACGTCCGCGTCAGCAAGGACATAGTTGACGAGCTTCAGGCGCGCACGCTTCTGTGCTACACGGGCGCGACCCGCAACTCGGGCGACATAATAGACTCCCAGATGAAGGCTTTCGTCAAGGGGGACAACGAAAGGGCCCTCGACGAATCCAAAAGAATCGCCTCCGAGATGGCCAACGCCATCGGAAGGGGGGAAATAACCCGCGCAGGAAAGCTTCTCCGCGAATCCTGGCTGTTCAAGAAGCAGTTCTCCAACAAAATATCCAACAGCACGATCGACGGCATGTATGACTCGGCGCTGAAAGCGGGGGCCATCGGAGGAAAGGTCTCCGGCGCCGGCGGCGGGGGATTCATGTTTTTCATATGCGATTACGACCGCAAGTATAAGGTTGCAGAAGCACTGCAGGATGCCAACGAGAAGGCCATCGTCACGGATTTCATGTTCGAGCCGCACGGTGCGACTTCTTGGAGGTATCCGAATGAGTGATCCCATATCTGAGCAGCTTGCGACCAGTTCCAGCGTAATATCCCGCATAAATCCCGCCCAGATTCGCGCTGCGGCGGATGTGTTGGCCGAGGCCTTCAGAAACGGCGGGCATGCCTATTTCATGGGCAACGGAGGCTCCTCAGCCGATGCCGCGCATATAGCGGCGGAGTTCTCCGGAAGATACCTCATGGAGCGCCCGGCGCTTCCGGGGATCGCTCTTTCCAACATCGTCCCGGTGACGGCCATCGGGAACGACTACTCGTTCTCCATCGTTTTCAAAAGGCAGATCGAGGCCATGTGCCGCGCGGGAGACGTCGCCGTCTGCTATTCCACTTCGGGCAACTCCGAGAACGTCATTCTGGCGGCCGAGGAGGCGCACGCCCGCGGAGCCAAGGTGATCTCGTTCACCGGGGACTGCGGGAAGCTCAGGGATATCGCCGACGTCCCGGTCATAATCCCGTCCAAAGAGACCCCCCGCATCCAGGAGGGGTACCTCTGCGCGTCGCACATAGTGTGCGGCATCGTGGAGCGGGAGCTGTTCGGCAGTCGAGCGGTCTTCGTGGACAGGGACGACACCCTGGCCCCGAATGTTCCGTACTGCAGCGATCCGGATCTTTTCGTTCCGTACGGCGACGTGCCGGAAGGCATCGCAAGGCTCAGCGCCGCCGGTTTCAAGGTGATCCTGATAACGAACCAGTCCGGCCTGGGCCGCGGATACTTCGGGATGGAGGAGCTGGACGCGATCCATGCCAAGCTGCGGCGCACAGTCGAGGCCGGCGGGGGCCGCATCGACGGCATATTCTTCTGCCCGCACAGGCCGGACGAGAAGTGCGGATGCCGCAAGCCGCGCATAGGGATGGGGCTGGATGCCATAAGGAAGCATTCTGTGAACCCCCTCAGGTCGTATATGGTGGGGGATTCGGATGCGGACATGGAATTCGGCCGCCGCCTCGGGTGCAGGACTTTCAGGGTCGGGAACGGCGTCTCTTTCTCCGATGCGGTCGAATTCATACTGAAAGACGCCGGATGACCCGGTTTTTCCTCTTTCTCTTAACTTATAAGTATCCGTGCATAGGTTACACGGCAACGAAGGTGCAGCCGTGTATGTCATCTCGCTGATCGTCAAGAACGAGTTCGGAGTCATGCAGAGGGTCATGGGGGAATTCACCCGCAACAAAATCAACGTCGAGACGATCGTCGTCGGCAAGTGCGAGCGCCCCGGGAAATCCCGCATAGTCCTGTCCGTCATCGACAGGGCGGTCGCCGAAACAGCGATAGGCAGGCTCCAGAAGCTTCAGGACGTGTACGAGACCGAGCTGGTCCCGGAGTCCGGGCAGTCGGCTTACGCGCTGCTCTCCACTTCCAGCGGGAACGTCGGCGTCGTCGGCGGATCCGATCAGGTGGAAGAGCTCATCGAGCGCAGCAAGCCCGAGAGATACGTCAAGGCACTGAATGCACTTTAAGCTCCAATAAGGTGGATCAATGGATAAGACAGAGAAGATTTGGCTCAACGGAAAGCTCGTCGACTGGGCGGACGCCAAGGTCCATGTCCTTGCGCACGCCCTCAATTACGGCACCGGCGTCTTCGAAGGCATCAGAGTCTATCAGACTCCCAAGGGGCCCGCCGTGTTCAGGCTCAAGGACCATGTCAGGAGGCTGGTCGACGGGTGCAAGATGATGGGCTTCAAGCTCGAGTTCGGAGGCAAGGAATACGGCGAGAAGGTCATCTGCGAGGCCATCAAGGATGCCGTCAGAGCCAACGGGACGGCTGTCGACTACATCAAGCCCTGCGTTTTCCTCAGCGGAGAGGAGACCGGGCTGAACCCCGTCAAGGTTCCCGTTTCCTTCGCCATCACCTGCGTCCACATGGGCAATTACCTCGGAAAGGACGCCGACGCGGGAGCGAAGCTCATAACTTCCTCCTGGCAGAGGCCCGACAACCTTTGCGGACCCGCCGGAGCCAAGGTCAACGGGGCATATGTGACCTCAACCCTCGCCAAGAGGGAGGCGATCTCCCACGGAGCCAACGAGGCCGTCATGCTCAACTCCGTCGGCCACGTCGCGGAATGCACCGGGGAGAACATCTTCATGTACCGCCACGGGAAGATTCTCACTCCCCAGTCCGCCGAATCCATCCTCGAAGGGATAACCAGGGATTCCGTCATCAAGATCGCAAGGGAGATGGGGTACGACGTGCTCGAGACCCAGATCTCCAGGTTCGATCTCATCTCTTCCGATGAGGTCTGGATGACTGGGACCGCGGCCGAGATCGCGCCGGTCACCTGCATCGACGGAAGGCCCATCGGGACCGGGAAGATCGGCGAGGTCTCCCAGAAGATCCACGCCAGATTCCACGACATCGCCACCGGCAAAGTCCCCGAGTACGAGTGCTGGCTGGATTACGTCAACTGAAAATCATTTCCCGCCCTCCGGGGCGGTTTTATCATTTCATTCCGGAAGATCCGGCTCGGTAGGCCTTCCTGCGGCCACGTCTTCGAGGATCTTCTCGTATTTCGGGACGAATCTGCCGTAGGAGTATGATTTCGCCTGCTCCAGAGCCAGCTCTCCCATCTTTTCCCTCAGGCCGCCGTCTGAAAGGAGCCTGTTCATGGCTTCGGCCAGAGCCGCCGGGTCCTTCGGAGGCACGGTTATGCCGCCTTTGCCGACGGTGTCGGGCAGCCCGTTGACGTCGGTGCTGATTATCGGCCGCCTGTGGGACATGAGCTCGATGGCGGCCAATCCGAACGATTCGAACAGCGACGGCATCACGAAGAACTTGCAGCCGTCCATGAGGCGGTTCTTCTCGTCTTCCTCGACGAATCCGCGCATCTCTATCCTGTCCTGCAGCCCGAGGCGGGAGATCTGGCGCCCGAGGTTCTTGGATTCCGGCCCTTTCCCGCATATGATGAGCTTGGAATCGACGTCTTTCATGGCCTCGACCATGTATTTCAGGCCCTTCGTCTTGACTATGCGGCCGAGAGAGAGTATGTAATCCCCTTCCGGAGCGGTGTTCGTCTCTGGTTCCCCGGAAAGGCAGCACGGGACGAACGACGTCTTCTCTGCCGGCCATCCGCGCGCAATTGTCTCTTTCTGCACGTACCTGCTGACGCACGCCACATGGCTGAACGACGGCAGCACCTTCTTCATGAAGCGCCCGTCGTTGAATTCGGAAAGCTTTGCCGCGGCGCCGATGCCTTCCCCCCACATGTTGTGGCAGGTGAACAGCTTCGGCCCGGAATATCTGCCCAGAGCGCCGTTCCAGGACGGTGCCCAGCGGTAGTTGTAGTTCACGACATCGGCGTCCAGCGAGTCCAGGGCATCCAGGACCCCGGGCGTGGATACGTATGGCGGATTGTAGACGTCCATGAATCTGGATTTCAGGCGGACAATGCGGTATCCCGAGGGCGATTTTTCCTCTTCTTCGGTGTCCGGGAGCCTGGAAGTGAGTATGGTCACGTCATGGCCCTTTTCCGACAGGCGCTTCGCCAGATCGTCCATCCTGCGCTCTATGCCCCCTCTGTAAGGGAAGAAAAACGGGTTCACATCGACGAATCTCATGCCTTATCCCATCCGCTCTTTCTTTTGCGTATGTATGATGCGGTCAGGCTCACGGCGATCACTGCGAGCACGAAGACCACCGTGACCCTGAAAGCCACCGGTCCGCTGAAGTAAGCGTAGAAGTAGCCGGTCGCCAGCAGTATTACGCCGTATTTGACGATGCATCCGATCACTATGTAGACGGCGCATTTCTTGGGGTCCCACGAATCTATCATCGCGATGAACGCGCCGGCGAAGGGGATCATCGGCGCGATCCTGTTGACAAGCAGTATCTTTTCGTCGCTGACCACTAGGAAACCTACGTATCTGTCCACCAATGATTTTATCTTCTTCGGGATGCGGATGCGTTTCACGACGAAATACAGCGAGAACACGCCTATGAGCTCGGCCGCTATGGCCATGGCTATCAGGAGCACGCCATACGTCGGCGTCGGATTGTAATCATAGCCTAAGATGAAGAAAACTTCCGGGAGCGCCGGGAATATCAGGGCGTCTATGAGGAAAATCAGGAAGACGCAGATCAGAAGGCCCGCGTCCCCGTAATCCCCGAACAGCCCGTATATGAAATCTGATACCGTCCCCATATTTCATTTCCTCCCGGCTTCTATGAGCTCCGAATAGAGCTTTTCCAGGCGTTCCGCGGTTTTTTCCTCGGAATTGTCCAGAGCGGTGGCCAGAGAATTGCGTCTCACGTCGTCGGATGCGTCCAGGCATCTTCTGATGGCGTCCGCGCAGTCCTCCTCGCCACGGAACAGGAACCCGTTCTCTCCGTCGCGGATGATGTCATGGAAGGCTCTGGCATCGCAGCATGCCACGGGCAGCCCGGAAGCCATGGCTTCCAGCACCGACAGCCCCTGGGTCTCGAACCTGGAGGCCGAAACCAGCATGTCGGATGCTGCGTAGGCATAGTTCACGTCTTTATTCTCTATGTATCCCGTGAAAACGACTTTGTCCCCCATGCCGAGCTCCCCGGCCAGCCCCTTCAGCTCCGGGCCGGCGGGGCCGTCTCCGACGATGAGAAGCATGGCGTCGATGTTTTTCATGGCCTTTATGACCATGTCTATGTTTTTCTCGTACGAGAGCCGCCCCACGGAAGCCACGACCTTACCTTTCAGGCCGTATTTCTCTCTGAAGGCGGAACCGTCCGTGCCCGGATGGAATCTCTCGACGTCGGTCCCGGTGGGGATGATCTCCGTCCTTTTGGGGGAGGTCAGCGAAAGCAGCTCCTTCTCTATGCTGGGGCTCGGGAGGATCAGCGCATCCGTTCTTTTGACCACGGCGCGGATGTATTTCCAGGCGCATTTCTTCACGAATCCCATGTTCAGATTGACGGGGCAGTAGAAGTCCAGCACGTCTCCGACCATGGTATGGAAGGTCATGACGGAAGGCACCTTCAGCTGGCGGCTGTAAAGCAGGCCTCTGAGGGCCATGACGGCCACCCCGTGGATGTGGATGATGTCTATGCGCAGCTTTTCGAGCTTTCTGAGGGCCGTGGAAGGCATTATCGGTATGAAGTATCCGTCGTACGATCTGAATTTTATGGATTTTATGTAGATCACTCCTTCCAGGCGGTCTTTCTCTCCCGGGTCCGGAGCGACTATGAACACTTCGTGCCCTCTCTTCTCGAGGGTTCTCTTAGCGATGGAGACAGACGTGACGACCCCGTCCTTTGTCGGGTAATAGCTGTCGGTGACCATCGCTATGCGCATGAGTTCGGGATGATGATGGTTGATATAATGGTTCACCGGATGGCCGGCGGTCTTCCGGGCGCAGAGACCAATCGATACGGTTTTAATCTGAATCATCGTGCCTCGCGCATGGCAGGAAGGAACGCGGTGGCAGCGGTGTCGTGCGCCCTATCGGCGGCAGTCGCAGCCATTTCCTGCGCCAGAGGTGAATGGTTCTGGATGGCGGTCTCAGCTTTCGCTGTGTTCGCGCTGTTCTGCCACAAGGTTTTGGGGACAGACAGAGGGCTGCGCTCGGGATTGCTGGCATGGACCATCGTCCCTTCCGTCCTCCAGCTGGTTTTCATAGCCGCCGACGAATGGTTCCTCCCGCTTTCGGACGGCACCATCGTCCTCTCGGGGATACCTCTGTTCACGTATCTTTCGTCGCTGTCGATGTCCATCCAGAGCTTCGCTTCCGGGTTCGCGGTTCTGGTCGCAGCGGACGCCGCGGGGCGTTTCACGATAGGCAAAGCGTGGATGCTGGCCTTGTCCATGATGGTTACGCTCGCCGTCTCCGGCATCTTCATGTTCTACGAATATATCTGGATGTACTGCAACGGGTATCCTCTGGAAGGCTATCAGCTCCCGACGCGCGAGATCACCCACTGGGCCAACGGCCTGATAATGACGTTCTCCCTTGTCGCTGCCATCGTCGGTTTCGTCCTCTTCACGGCAGGATACTTCTATTTCAAAGGGGTCCCCAAGGAGTCTCTGACGGAGGAGACGGCATGAGGAAGGTCCCGTACGACGAGATAGCCTGCGTCGCCGTCTTCGCGGCCATGCTGACCCTCTGTCTGCACGCCTATCTCAACGGGTTCTGCCACGATTACGAGAGGAACACCGGGATATTCTGCAGTTTCATATGTCTCGCCCCGATAGCGATGAAGCGCTTCGGGATCCTCAGCCTTCCCGCCCCGTTCACGGTCCTCATTCTGATCGCGGTCGCCCTCCACGCGTTCGGTGTCCTGTATTTCTCGTACGACGAGCTGTATTTCTACGACAACATCACCCATTCTCTGTCTTCCGCGGTGGTCACGGCCTGCGTTTTCCTCACCATGCTGTGCTATCATGTGATGAGCGGGAAGGTTGACTTCGCCGGGAGATCCCTGGCCATTTTCGTGGCCCTGATAATGGTGGGGTTCAGCGTCTACTGGGAGCTTCTGGAGTACGCCGTGGATACGGTGACCGGCATCAACATGCAGTACAGCCCCATGGACACCATGCGCGACATGATCTGCAATACCGCCGCGTCGCTCGTCGCCTCCGCGCTGCTGCACCGCTATGCCGCGCGCCGCACCCCCGAGGTCGTGGTGGGCTCTCTGAACCTCCATCCGGCTCTGCGCAGGTTCATCGCCAACCGCCGAGGCCTCTGCGCGGTTGTTAAATAGTATCAGCAGATTGGGGCATTGCCTTACGAGGCCCGATGAATAATGACGGTGCGTTAAGCGCCAGAATGAGGTAGTAATCATGTCTATATACGTTAAATTCGACACGCCAAAGGAGCTTTCCGACAAAGCCTACACCCTCGCGGAATCCGCCAAAGACAGCGGAAAGGTCAAGAAAGGGACCAACGAGGTCACTAAGGTCGTCGAGCGCGGAGCCGCGTCCATGGTCATCATGGCCACCGACGTCGAGCCCCCGGAAATCCTCGCCCACATCCCCGCTCTCTGCGAGGAGAGGAACGTCCCCTATGTCTACGTCCCCAGCAAGGCCGAGCTCGGAAAGGCCATCGGACTCAACAAGCCTGCCGCATCCGTCGCCATCATGGACGTCGGAAAGGGAAAGGCAATCTGCGAAGAGATCGCCCAGGCAGTGAAAGCCCT
>JAEEJP010000112.1 GCA_016281925.1 Methanomassiliicoccaceae archaeon | reverse complement strand
CTTGAGGGAGGTGCACTTGTAGAAGGCCCCGTACACGTTGTTGTCGTAAGAAAGGTCGTAGCCTTTCGATCCCCCGCCTATGGTCTTCACCGAGCTCCCGATCTCGACTGACTCGAGGCTGGAGCAGTTCTTGAAAGCATTTTTGCAGATGCTTGTAACGTCGTCACCGATAATCACTTTCTTTATCGAACTTGCATAGCTTATCCACGGATTGGAAGACATCGCCCCCTCTCCTGTAATTGTCAGAGTCCCTTCGTCATTCAAGGACCATGACAAGGTTCCAGTTGTCCCGGATTGTCCTGCATCCGAGCATTCGGAAGTCGCCGCCGCCAACAGCAGAGCCACGAGGACAGCTATCCCCAAGAAACTCATTGTTGAGCGGCGATTCAACATAGCATTGTTCATCATTTTACCTCCAAGCAATGATCCGCAATCGACCGTTTCTTGCCTTTGCATCATTGCAAAGTCAAAATTGTAATTTGCTTTTGTTATTTAACTATGACATCTGTGTGCATTGCATATCAATGTCATACATCATTCATACAGTACAGACGGATAATATTTTCTGAACGTAAGGAGTGTATCAGAAAATTTTTGCGCCATATTCGCCGACAGAAAACCTGTCAGATTAAATAATCAGCAGAACAAAAAATAGAACAAAAAAGTTTGGAGGGGTTTCCCCCTCTGAAATCATTTCTTGAAAGCTTCGAGCTGGTCTTTGAAACCGGCGATGGTGGATTTGATCTCTTTGACTTTGCTCAGAAGGTCAGAGATGCTGGACATGTCGAAGGAACCGTCATCTCCGATGCCTTCGATGACTTTCTTCCCTATTTCGGAGGCGAGGCCATCGAGCTCTTTCTCCTGCCCTCTGATCTGAGATTCAAGCTTCGCGGCGTCCATCTTGTCCTCGATCTTGTCGTCGACGCTGGAAACGCCTTCTTTGATTTTGCTGCCCGCATCTTTGAGCGTGTCGCCGACCTTGTCAATCAATCCCATTTCAATCTCTCCTTTCAATCGACGAGCTTGCGGTACTCGTACGCCGGCTCGCCCGCATTGAAGCAATATTGGATAGTGGCGTACTGCCTTTTTAATTCTTTCACGTCTTCCTTGACCTTGGCGGGATCTTCCTTGTCCTTGATGACCCTGGCGATCAAGGAGGCGACCTCTTTCATCTCGGATTCCTTCATGCCAAGACGGGTCATCTCCTGGGATCCGAGCCTGAGGCCGGACGGCCTGACGGAGCTGGTGTCCTGGGGAAGCATGTTCTTGTTGCAGATGATGTTGGCATCCTCGAGGAGCTTGGCGCAGTCTTTGCCTCCTCCGAACTGCGAGACATCCACGGCGATGGCATGGGATCTGGTGAATCCGAGGTCCGGGCAGAGCACCGGGACTCCAAGCTCGTACAGGGCCTCCCCCAAAGCGCGGGCGTTCTTGCAGGCCTGGGCGGCATACTCCTTCCCGAAGACGTCCATCTCCGCGAGGGTGACGGCGAGCGCGGCCATGGCGTGGAGATGATGGCTGGAAGTCACTCCGGGGAAGACGGCTTTCTGTATCTTCTTCTCCTGCTCTTCGGTGAGGTTCTGGCCGAGGATCATGCCGTGGTTGGGGCCGGGAAACGTCTTGTGCGTAGACGAAGACACGATGTTGACGCCCTCCCTGAGCGGATCGTGGAACTGGCCGCCGGCTACGAGGCCGAGGACGTGGGCGCAGTCCTCCCACACGAGGCATCCGATCTCGTTGAACGTGTCCTGCATCTCCTTGAGCGGCGGAGGGAACAGGAAAACGGAGAGGCCGAACTGCGCGATCTTGGGCCTGACCTGCTTCAGAAGCTTGATGGTCCCGTCCACGTCCAGATTCATGTCCTCTACGTTGAACGGATAGTTGACGGAATTGACTGCCCTCTGGCCGAAAGCGCCGAATTCGCAGGTGGAGATGTGGGCGCCCTGGGCGAGCGCGCAGGTGGTGATGGTGTCGCCGGGATTGGCGAATGCGAAAAGGACAGCCATATTGGCGACGGTCCCCGAGATGGGCCTGACGTCGGCGAAATCCGCTCTGAACACTTTTTTGGCGAGCTCTATGGCTTTGTTCTCCACCTGATCGACGTAGATGTTGCCCTGGTAGTAGCGCTTACCGGGAAGGCCTTCGGCATATCTGTCGGCGAAGTCGGAGATGAGCATCTCTTTGGCGAGAGGGCTCATGAGATTCTCGGAGGCGATCATGGGGATGCTCTCCTCGAACCATTTGTTATGGGCCATGACCTTCTCTCTGATGTATCTGGCATCCTCTGATGTCATAAGTATCGGATGAGAGAAAACAAAATCATAATATAAAGGTTGATTACGCCGGATGCCGGGATGGCCGGCGCCGATGCCGTTTTATTCTGGCATAGGGTGGCCAGTCATGGGACCGGCATGATCGGCAGGCAGACGATAGAGCTCAGGAGGAAATGGGACCTGGAGGAGCTCCGCAGTTATCTGGAGCCCAGATGGGACGAGAGCATAGGCCCGGCCCCGAAGAGATATGAGAAAATGGTAATAGGGGACTATCTCGTCCTTCCGGCGACCCCCAGATTCGTCGTTCTCCTGTATCCCAACCGCAAGGGCGTGGTTCTCATCACTTACCCCGGCGTGGAAGGGTGGGCGACCCAGATCCTCTCCACCATACCTGCCCGCAGCATTGTTTCTGGGTATTACAAGATAAGCGCCGTCCTGGACAAAGAGCGCGAAAGGAAAGGCCCTGCCGAAGAGATGCTCCTGAAATACGCCGGAATCGTCGGTTCGATCCTTAAGGAAGCGGAGCGAAGTCAGACAAACCTTATATCCAATACGAAGCTGCCGGCCGGAGACCGGTCGCCGAACGGCCTCGCATAGCTGAATCTGACCTCATACTCCCCGGGTACATCCGAAGTTATGGGGAACGTCTCGATGCCTCCGAGGCCGCACAGCGGGACGTCTGACTTATGCTGCTCGTATGTGGGCTCGCCGACTTCCGCCCCTCCGTCCGATTCCACGGACCATGAATAGCCGGTCGTAGGGTTGGATTCGAGACTGAGATAATATGTGCCGCCGGCGCTGACCTCGACGGTCCCGTCTTCGTCCGGCAGGGTCTGAGCCTGTCCCCCCGCCACAGACAGGACGGCCGCCGCTACGACGATCGCGGCCGCGAGAAAGAGGAAGGGCCGGAGCCCTCCTGCGCTCATCCGAAAAGGCCTCCGAACAGCCCCTTCGGCTTCTGCTTCGGCGGTTCCTTGGGAGCGTTCTTTTTCTTCTCGAGATCGTCGAGCATTTTGATGTAGCGTTTCTGGGTTCCGAACGAGACATAAAACGACTCGTCGTCGGATCCGCGGTTCATGTTCGCCTGGCAGAAGACGTAGCATGTGCCGTCTACCACTTTGCACAGGGTCTCGTCCCAATCGGAGCTGCCGTAAGGGTTCACGAAACCGTTCTCTATCAGCAGATCCGTGTATTTTTTGAGGGCGGCTTCCCTGGAAGGGGCTGCGCCGCTGAAAAGGGCTATGTCCATGTCGCCGTCGTCATACATCTCGTTCCTGGCTTCCAGGTCGAAATCGGACCCTCCGCCGTTCCACACCGGGAACTGGGGGAGTATCTCCTTCCATGATTCCAGGGTCTTCTCGTCTTTGCGGGCGGCATGCATCTCTTCGTAAACTACCCACGGGAATTTCTCGCCGCACTGGGGGCAGTTCCTGCTGTCCGGATTTCCCTTGGTCCCGCACTTAGGGCAGACTATGCATTCCGCCATGGTCTTGTCGGGAAGCTCCGAACCGCACTTAGGGCATGTGGATCCGGCGGCTTCCACGACATCGCCGCATTCTATGCAGTATTTCATTTTGGCGAGCTGCCTGTCCATCATCCCGCCGAGAACGGAATCGACTTTCTTCCAATCGTCTTCGGATATCTTCGAAAGCTCCTCGTTGGCCTTCGCGAGCTCCTCGTTGGCTTTGGCGAAATCTTCCTTGATTTTCTCGAGCTCCGGAGTGGTCTCGCCGGAGCCGAACAATGCCCTCATGGTTGCTTTGTCGTCCTCTGAAATCTCGGAGAATGCCTTCTTGGCATCGGACAGAGCCGAATCGGCGTCTTCCATGGATTTCTGGGCCTCCTCCATCTCCTTTCCCACGATGCCGGAGATCTCGCCGGATACTTTTTCCGCGACTTCCTCGGCCACCTCGTCCGTAGCTTTGTCCACGGCTTTCTCGACCTCTTTCTCGGCGGCTTTCTTCACTTCGCTGTTAACCTTGTCAACGGCGTCCTTGACCAGCTTGTCGAACAATCCCATGGGCAATCAACCCCGTCCGAAAATATGCATTGTCAGTATTTAATTGGAAGTACCGCCTATATGGCAATCGTACAGATTTCATAGTAAGAAAGCGAATAAGAACCGTATTGCGCGCATCTGTCAGGACAAAAAAAAAGGTCTATCCATCCAACTTATGTTTCGGAAAAAACTAATAATACGCAGAAAACAATGGCGGCCTCATTCAGTGATCGGATGTCATTCGAATCGTTCATGGATACGGTCTGGGAGTTCGACGACTATCTCTGGTATGTCCCGTTCGCCCTGATCATCTGCCTCGGCCTGTACTCCACTTTCAGACTGAAAGGGATACAGTTCACTCGCCTGGCAGAAATGTTCAAGATAACATTCTCAAGGGAGAAAACCGGCAAAGACAAGGTATCCCCGTTCCAAGTCTTCTGCATGAGCATGGGGAACCGCATAGGCGTTGGGAACATAGCCGGGCCGATCACCGCGCTTCTGATGGGAGGCCCGGGAGCCATATTCTGGATGTGGGTATTCGCCACTTTGGGAGGCGCCACAAGCTTCGTGGAGACCACGGTCGGTCAGATCTTCAAAAGACGCGATGAGAACGGGGATTTCGTCGGAGGCCCGGCATACAACGTCTTCAGCGGGATCGGCTCCAAGAGACTGGGACTTCTTCTGGCGGCGCTCATGATCGCCGTGTACATAGGCGGCTACGTCCTGTCCGAGATATCCACCATCTCGACCTCGTTCACGGGCGCCTACGACTTCGAATATAACAGCCTGGTCATCGCTTTCTTCCTCCTTGTGGTGGCCGTCCTGGTCGTTACCGGAGGATTCAGGCGCGTTGCGAAAGCTTCGGCCATAATCGTGCCCATAATGGCCCTTCTATGGGTGGCCCTCTGCCTGTCGGTAATGCTCATGAACGCCGGCGGCATCCCCGATGCCATCTCCTCGATCTTCACCTGCGCGTTCAGCGTCCCGGCCACCGTGGGCGGAGGGGTCGGAGCCATGCTTACCATAGCCATGAGAAGAGGGATCTGGTCCAACGAAGCGGGAGAGGGAACCATCACGAACATCTCTTCCTCCGCAGATGTGAGCCACCCCGTGAAACAGGGCCTCTCCCAGTCTCTCGGAGTCCTCTTCGACACCCTTATCAGCACGATGACCGCGCTGGTCATACTGAGCTACTTCTCCGGCTACGACGAGCTGGTCGCAACAGGCATAGAGGATTCCATGCCTCTGCTGGAATACGTCATGCGCTCTACCGTAGGCGGATTGGCGCCCAGTCTGGTCTTCATTTTCATGTTCCTGTTCGCGATAACCAGCTTCATGGGGGACTACGTCATCGGAGCGAACAACCTGAAGCTCATCACCGACGACAGAAGAGCGAAAGCCGGGCTTATCGCCCTGACTCTGGCGGTGGTGTTCCTTTCCGCTTACTTCGGAACCGACGGGCTCTACGCTATAATGGACGTGCTCCTGGCCGTATGCGGCGTGGTGAACTGCATTGTGATGTTCAAGCTCGGGAAATACGCGCTGGAAGCTTACGACGATTACAGAAGACAGAAATCCGAGGGCACCGAAAATCCGGTTTTCCATAAGAGCTGCCTGTCGGATCCGTCCGGGGTCACCGCCTGGGACGACTGAAAACACAGGGCGGAGCGGTGCCGGCAGCATCCTCCGCCTGTTCCCATCATCAAGGAATCCGGCCGGGCATGCGGCATGTCTTGCCGAGCATATGGCCTCATTACCAAAATGCGGGTAACTACAATCCAATTATTTTTATGGGAGCCATCCCGGACGCCATAAGTGATAGAAATGGGCTTGGATAAAGCGCTGGAAGACATCAGAAACGGCAGACCCATCCTCGTCTACGATTTCGACGACAGGGAAAGGGAATCGGACATGACCGTCGCATCCCAGTTCGTGACGCCCGAGATCATCAGGAAGATGAGGAAGGAAGCTGGAGGGCTCATATGCACCACCACCCCCTACAAAGTCGCCGAGACCCTTGGGCTCCCGTTCATGAGCGACGTCTACTGGGACGACTGCAAGAAATATCCTCTCCTCGCTATGATGGCGCCCACGGACATCCCATATGACAGGACGAAATCTTCGTTCGGAATCACCATCAACCACAGGAAAACCTACACGGGGATCACCGACAACGACCGCGCCATGACCGTGAAGGCATATGCCGACACCATCTTCCAGGACAAACCCGCGGAAGACATCAGAAAGGATCTGGCGTACAGCTTCCGCGCCCCGGGACACGTCCACCTCCTCAACACCAGCGAGAAGATCCTGGAGAACCGCCACGGACATACGGAGCTGTGCACCGCTCTGATGTATATGGCGGGGGTGAAGCCTTCCGCTACGATCTGCGAGATGATGGGCGATGACGGAGGCTCCATGAGCAAAGAGGACGTGAGAAAATACGCCGATGCCAACGGGATTACCATGGTGACCGGCGACGACGTCCTGAAGGCATGGGCGGAATGGAAGGCCGAGCACGGCCCGGAACAGTGATCGGATGGTCCGCGTGATGGCCTCCGGCGTCTTCGATATCATCCACACCGGGCACATATCTTATCTTGAGCAGGCGAAATCCTACGGGGACGAGCTTGTGGCGGTCGTGGCCTGCGATTCCACGGTCAGAGCGAAGAAACATGAGCCGATCACGCCGGAGAGCATGCGCGTGAGGATCGTCGGCGCTCTGAAGCCCGTGGACAGGGCGATCGTCGGCGGGAACGGCGACATGTTCGACACCGTCAGGGAAGTGGACCCGGACATCATCGTCCTCGGATTCGACCAGAAATTCGACCCGAAGGAGCTCGAGAGGGATCTGGCTGACCATGGGCTGGGCCACATCAGGGTGGTGCGCGCGGAGGAATGCGCCGAAGACCTGAGCGCCACCCGCCGGATCGTGAGAAGGATACGCGGAATGGAGCTGGAAGAATGAAGATCATCGGGATAGCCGACACCACCTTCGCCAGGTTCGACATGGGCCATTCGGCGATTGACGAGCTCCAGCATGCTGGCACCGGATTCAGGATCGTCAGATGCACCGTCCCAGGTGTGAAAGACCTGCCGGTGGCATGCAAATAGCTAATCGAAGAGCAGAACTGCGACATAGTCATAGCTCTGGGGATGCCGGGGCCGAAGCAGAAAGACAAAATGTGCGCCCATGAAGCCTCCACCGGCCTCATAAACGCGCAGCTTATGACCAACAAACACATCATAGAGGTCTTCGTCCACGAGGACGAGGCAGAGAGCGACTCGGAACTGGCATTCCTTGCTGACAGCAGGGCCAGAGAACATGCTCTGAACGTCTATGACCTCCTTTTCCGCCCCGAAAGCCTCACCAAAAGGGCTGGGACCGGGCTCAGGCAGGGCTTCGCTGATGCGGGGCCGGTAAGACAGAGATGAAAGGTGCTCAAATGAGAAAATATAAGATTGGAATGGTAGCGGCTGAATTCAACTATGAAGTGACCTCTCTGATGATGGAGAGAGCCAGAGCGGAAGCCGATTTCCTCGGGGTGGAGATCTCCAGGACCGTCATGGTCCCCGGAGCGTTCGAAATCCCGATGGCCGTGAAGAAGCTTCTCGAGCAGGAGGACATCGACGCGGTGATTACTGTCGGAGCGGTCATCACCGGGGAGACCAAACATGACGAGGTGGTGATCGCCCAGTCCTCGAGGAAGATTATGGATCTCGGCCTGGAATACGGGAAACCTGTCGGATTCGGCATAACCGGGCCCGGAATGACCGAGCTGCAGGCTATGGACCGCATCGAAAAGGGACGCGACGTAGTCGATACCGTCGTAAAAATGCTTCAGAGGCTCGATTTCTGAGCCGTTCTCATGGATGGGGTCTTCCCCCATCCTTCGATATGATGCCGGGAACCGGCCTCACATCTTGACTTTGGAGTCTCCGACGGAGGATTTCACTATGTCGAAGACTGTGGAGAGCGGTATCCCGGTGTCCATCGATATCGCGACGCAGCCGCTGCCTTTGGAATACATCTTCATGACCTTGTCGGCGGAATCCGACTGAGAAGCGCGCCTGAGTTTGGGCCGGAACCCATAGTCCGCGTTCCAGGAGCGGGTCTTGCATGAAGGGCACCTGAGCGGCGTGGACTGGGTCCTCGGATACCAAAGATGCCCGCACATCTGACATTCGAACAGGTCCGGCGGCTTGTCCCAGCAATGGGAGCCGCATGACGGGCATCTCACCGGGGACTTGACGTTGCTGAACCATGTGTAACCGCACCTGCTGCATGACTTCAGATTGGCCATGCGATTTCCCGAATCACGGAAGTCGATCCCCACCTCTGCTGAGCTCTCCATGGTATCACTGTATTGGCAGTATAATCCATTCACATTTATGTTGCCTTATTATTTTAATTTTAAGCATATTGGATTGGTTATATCGGTCAATATCTAATAGTTTATCAGAATAATGACACAAATCCATCCCAGATATTATTTTAAACCGCACCCCCAATCCGACTTCGTGGCCAACAGGATTGTACCTCATGCCAGCGTTAGGATAGTGAAACATGCTTTCGGCTGGCGCTTCGGTCTCGCATCGGCAACCCGCCGCCATAAGGTCTACAGCAGAGCCGTGAAGAAAGCTCTGTTCGAAGGCGACGACATGATAGTTCTGCCGAAGGACGGCATAACGAAGAGAAGGACCATAGAGACCGATATCACAGCGGAAGACCCTTCGGCCAGGACTGTGCTTCCGAGCGACGTGGTGAAGGAGATCCTCCGCAGATCGGAGCATATTTTCATCATGGATTTCTGCCTGTGCAGAAGATCCTCCGGATGCAAGGATTACCCGGAAGGGATGGGGTGCATCTTCATAGGCAACGGAGCCCTCAGGATCCCGGACGACTTCGGGCATATCGCCACATACGAGGAAGCGGCGGAGCACGTAGACAGATGCGGGGAGCTGGGCCTGGTCCATATCATCGGAAGAAACAAGCTGGATTCCATATGGCTCAACGTCGGCAGGAAGAACGATCTGATGACCATCTGCAGCTGCTGCCCATGCTGCTGCCTCTGGAACATCGTCCGCGACGTCTCGGACGAGATCGGCTCGGTCTTCAGAAAGATGGAATCGGTGGAAGTCGCGGTGGACCCGGATTCTTGCGTAGGGTGCGGGATCTGCACGGAATCCTGCTTCGTCCGCGCCATATCCGTCTCGGACGGGAAATGCTCCATAGACCGCGCCAGATGCAGAGGATGCGGCCGCTGCGCGGATATCTGCCCGAAAGACGCCATATCCGTGACTTTCGACCCTGCCGCCGTCGGCATCGAGACCGGAAGGCTGAAAGCGCTCATGGGAGAAGGGAATCAGGACGGCAGCCGACCGGAATATGAAAAGGAAAGAGGGGGCCGGAGCCCCCGTTCAGGATCGGCTCCACCAATCGCCTTTGCGGTCGATGGTCTCGTCCCTGTCCGGCCCGACGCTGACGATGTCCGCGGGGACCTTCAGATACTTCTCTATGAACTCTATGTATTCCCTCATCTCGCCGGGGAGGTTGTCGTAGCCCCCCTTCACCATCGCGGCGGTGTCGTCCCAGGCTTTCCAGCCTCTGAGAGTCTCATAAACAGGCTTCGCCCTTCCCAGCTTCGCGATGGACGCGGGGAAATGTCTGGCCTCTTCGCCGTCGATCTCGTATGCCACGCAGACCGGGATTTCGCTAAGCCCGTTGAGGACATCCAGTTTGGTTATCCCCAGAGAAGTGAATCCGCACATCCTCTTGGCGTGCTCGCAGACGACGAGATCGAGCCATCCGCACCTTCTCGCCCTTCCTGTGGTCACCCCGAACTCCCCGCCTTTCCTCTGCAGCTCTTCCCCTTCCTTTCCGAAGAGCTCCGAGACGAACGGCCCCTCGCCGACGCGGGTGGTATAAGCTTTCACCACGCCGAGGACTTTGTCCAGCCTGTTGGGGGCGATCCCGGCCCCGGAGCAGACCCCTCCTCCGCAGGTGGAGGACGAAGTCACATACGGGTAGGTCCCGTGGTCGATGTCGAGCATCGCCCCTTGGGCGCCCTCGAAAAGGACGTTCCTGCCGCTGTCCAATGAATCGTTGATGAGGACGGAAGTGTCGCAGATGCGGTCTCCGATCACGTCCCTCCAGCCGGCCATCTTGGCGCGGAGGTCCCCGTCGGAGCATGCGCAGGCCTCTGCCCCCATCATTTCCATGAGATCCTTCTTGTAAGGCAGGACGAACGAGATCTTCTCCTTCAGAAGGCCTTCCTCCAGCAGATCCCCGGCTCTGAACCCGATCCTGGCGATTTTGTCCTGGTATGTGGGGCCGATCCCTTTCTTGGTGGTCCCGACGGCGCTCTTGCCGCGGTATTTCTCCTCGGCTCCGTCCAGCCTTTTGTGGTAGTCCATTATGAGATGGGCCCTGTCGGATATCCTCAGGCCATCTATGGACCCGCCGGCATCCAGCACCTGCCTGATCTCGTCGCCCAGATCGTCCAGATTCACTACGACGCCGTTCCCGATCACGGCCAGCTTTCCGGGCCTCACGACTCCGGAAGGGAGCCCGTGGAGCTTGAACGTCTTTCCGTCGGCAACGATGGTGTGTCCGGCGTTGTTGCCGCCCTGGAAACGGACGATAAGATCCGCTTTCTCGTCCAGGTAATCGGTGATCTTTCCTTTTCCCTCGTCGCCCCATTGGGCTCCGATGATTGCTAGACTGGGCATTTGATCGCACCTACGACCACGTAGAATTCGCGATTATATAGATTGTGCCGGCCGGGAATCCGGGGAGAACTCCCTGTAAAGCGGTAGGAGGTCCTCCAAAGCTATGTCGGTCTTGAACGACGAGGGGCATACATGGGATTTGGCCGCATGGCCGTGCTCGTTCAGGAAAACCATGAAATCGTCGATCTTAGGCGGGGACATCTTCAGATGGGACGAAAGCTCGCTCATGTCGTAGACGAAGACCTCGGTGTCGATCTCTCCCCTCCACAGCCCGAGATATTTGGACGCGCGCTTCTCTTCGGCCAGACCCGAGGGATCCATTCTGGAGAGGAATTCGCCGTCATGGAGGGGGCCGAGCCAGAAAGGCCCGTAGGGGTGCTCCCTGTCCTTGTCGTATGAGACCGACCTGGCCAGCGTATCCATGTCGTATTGCATGTATCCGAGCTTCTGGAGGGCCCTGTCGGCCGCCTCGGCGCCTTCCTCTATCCGGATGTAGGTCCTGAAATAATGGTCGGCGTAGAACGACAGCATCGGCTTCATCCCCCTGTCGAATTTGGCCAGCTCGCGGGCGATGCTGCACATCAGGATCCTCAGCCCGCCCTCATGGCACATATAGCCTCTGACCGGCTCCGACTGGTATCTGCGCCTGCATTTGACGGCGTGGGCGCCGGCCAGCGGCGCGGTATCAGTGGCTGTCACCGCCAGGATGCCTTTCCTCCTGCATCCGCGTATGGCCGACTGCACGAACGGGACGGGGGAGCCGAACGGATCCAGATCCACGTAATCGTAGGCGTGCTCGGCGAACAGCGAGTGCATGTTCATATTGGAGCTGACGCAATTGGCGAGGCCGTTGAGCTCTATGTTGGCGTTTATGTAAGAGACGGCATCGGCGCTGATGTCGTTGGCTGTCACCTGGGTGCCGGGGACTTCGTTGGCTATCCTGACTGATCTGGAGCCGGTTGCTGCCATCGCGTCCGCGACCGTCATATCCCTTCCAACTGCGCGGAGGAGCATCACGCTGACATCGCGGTTGAAAGCCATCTGCTCGTTGAAAAAGACCGTCCCCTTGATCGTCCCGGGGCCGTGCGAGGAATGGTCTTCCGGAACGATGATGTCGGTCCGGCCTTCCCTGATCTTAGTTCCCGGAGGGATCAAATGCTCTCACCGTTTATAAGGCGGACCACTTTGTAAGGCAGGATGTTCCTGTTGGTGGGCGTGACTTCCAGGATTCTGACATCATCCCTGCGTCTGATGTCCTGGAGAAGAGGGTTCCTGGATTTCTTGTGCAAAGTTATAATCATAGGTTTCTCGGCGTCCAAAGCCTCTTTGACGGCCTCCACGAAGGCTTCGCTTTCGACCTCGGTCTTCCCGACTTCGTCGATGACGATGACATCGCATTCCTGGAAACCCGGATCGCCTACTTCCTCGGCCTTTCTGCAGGCGTCTTTTATCGCTTTGACGCCGATTTCCTCGAATTTTGACAGGTCTATGCCGATTTTTCCGACGGTGATCTTGCTTTCGATGCCTACGGCGCCGTACTGTATCGATTCCCCGGTCATAAGATCCCTTACCGTGAATCCGATGCGGCGCTTGCCTTTGACGGCGGATTTATAGCTTCCGTCTTTGGGGGCGCTGTCCTCCTGGGTGCCGCCATCGCCATCGAACACAGGCTCATTCACCATGCCGCCGAGGACTATGCCCTCCTCGCGCAGCATTTCTATGATGCGAAGTAGGGTCGACGTCTTTCCGGAGCCTGGCAACCCTGTTATGCCGATTTTAATGTCGGAAACCACTTCCCAACCTCCCCTGCATCATGGCGTATGTTTTTCTTTGTTTATAATGTATTGCAGTTAATTTCGCATGAATTTAAATATTAGGACTAGGTAAAACGCTCTTATCCAGGCAAGGATTTCACTCCTCGGTTATGGATGAGACATACATCAGCGGATATCTCAGGGCCTCGTCGTAGCGCATCTCTGCGGTGACGCGCCATTTTCCGAGGGATATCCTGACGACGGCATCCAGCATATCCCCCGTGAGTGAGATGTACGAATAGCGGTCCCTGTCGGCAGGGAAAACGGACCTGTCGATGCGGACGTCGACCCATTGGACGTACGGCTGGACGCCTATGGCCTCCGAGATCGCCTTCTCCAATCCGGGCGCCGTATCCCTGTTGACGGGAGTCCCGACGAACTGGTGATAGATCGTGGCCATCTTTATTCCGGCCTCGAATACGGCTCTTTCACGGTCGCTGCATGCGAATTTGGCGGATGCGATCTCCTCTCTTGCTGGCATCGGCCGGCATTAAGGTCCGCAAAAGATATAACCGTAGCCCCGTGCTCGGCCGTACATCACATCCCTTCTGAGGCTGTATTTCTGCACCAATTCCCTGAGCTTGCCGTCGTTTACATCGACGGTCGCGAATGCGATGCCCACCAGATGCTGGATCATCCTGATGGACGGAGGGCCGTCGTAGTAGCTCTGGATCATTTTGAAGCATATCCTGGGCGGCCCCAGCGCCATGAAGAAATTACCGTTGTTGATCGTGTTGTTCACGCCGTTTATATCGACAGCCAGCTTCCCCACGGAGTCTTCGGGCACCTCGAACATGAGATAGCAGTAGATGTTGACCGTGAGGCAGCCCTGGTCCAGGAGGATGACCATGTTGATCGGGAGATCGTCGCCCATGGCCTTTATCTGGAATGCCCCGTCCTCGAGAACGCTGTACGCCAGATCCGAAGCGATCAGCGCCTTCTCCACGTTCCTTCTGACGGCCTCCGACTTCGTTCCGACCAACATGGAGGGGCGATTTCCGGCGCCCTTCTTATCGTTGGCGCAGGCGCGCACGCTGCGCTCCAGCCCTGGATCAGGCCCTGTCTTCGAGATCGATGTATTCGCGCTCGTCCAGAGTGTTGACGTACGCCGGACGGAGGATCTTGTTGGACGTGATGAGCTCTTCGATGCGGTGGGCGCTCCAGCCTACTATCCTGGCGATGGCGAAGAACGGGGTGTAAAGCTCGCGGGGTATGTCCAGCATGTCGTAGACGAGGCCGCTGTAGAAATCCACGTTGGCGCAGACGCCGTTTTTGTTCTTCTTCTTGGCCATTATGAGGCCGGGAGCGATCCTCTCGATTATGCTGTACATCCTGAAGTCCGCCTGCCTGTGCTTCTCGACAGCGAGCTTCTCGACGTATTCCCTGAAAACTTCCGCTCTGGGATCCGAGATCGTGTAGATCGCATGGCCCATCCCGTAGATGAGGCCCTGATGGTCGAACGCCTTCTTGTCGAGTATCTTCCCCAGATAGGCCGAGAGCTCCTTCTCGTCCTCGACGTCGCCGACGTGCTTCCTGATGTCGTCCATCATATCCATGACTTTCAGATTGGCTCCTCCGTGCTTGGGGCCTTTCAGAGACGACATCGCCGCGGATATGACCGCATATGTGTCGGATCCCGTGGACGTAGTCACCCTCGTCGTGAAGGTGGAGTTGTTTCCCCCGCCGTGCTCCATGTGGAGGACCAGCGCCAGGTCCAGCACGGTGGCCTCCAGATAAGTGTATGACTTGTCCGGCCTGAGCATCCTGAGTATGTTCTCCGCGGTGGTGAGCTCCGGATCGGGGCGGTGTATGTACATGCTGTCGTCGTTGATGTAATGGTTGTAAGCGTGGTAGCTGTACACGGTCAGCATCGGAAAGACGCTGATGAGATAGATGCACTGCCTCATCACGTTGGGACGGGAGTTGTCCATCGCCTTCTTGTCGTAGGACGACAGGAAGAGCACGCTGCGGGTCATGGAGTTCATGATGTCCTTGCTGGCCGCCTTCATGATTATGTCCCTGGTGAAGGTGCTGGGCAGCCTGCGCTCCTCGGCGAGATGCCTCTTGAACTCCTCCAGGTCCTCCTTGTTGGGGAGCGAGCCGAACAGGAGCAGGTACGCCGCCTCCTCGAATCCGAACCTCTTGTTGAGGAACCCGTCGCAGAGGCTCTTGATGTCGTATCCGCGATAGCAGAGCTTCCCCGGGCACTGGACCTTGGCGCCGTCCACGACCTAGGACCCGTCCACCTGAGAGACCCTGGTGAGCCCGACTATGACGCCGTTGCCCTCGGAGTCGCGGAGCCCCTTCTTCACATCGTATCTGGAGTATAGCTCGGGGGAGAACACGTCGCTCTCCTTGCAGAGCTCGCATTTCCTCTCGATATAGCCCTTGTACTCGCCGTTCATCATGTTCACCGTGCCGCGAGGACGCGCTTCGCTGCCCGCATCATTGGACGAAGGGTATAACAAAGTTCCGAGCCAGCCGCCTCCGAGCGGAGAGCGAAAACGTCGGCGAGAGTAGGATAAGGAGGAAAGGGGGCGCCCTCCATGCCGGAGGGGCCTCGTTTTAGGCGTCAGACCTTCACGACGGTCTTGACGGTAAGCGCGGTATCGTGGAGCACCTGGAACTCGTAGTCCGAGCCTATGGTGACCAGGACGTCGCCCTCGTACCATCCTGCCAGGGCGTACCCTGCGATGGGCTTCGCCTTCACGAGCAGGACCTCCTTGTCCTCGACGTCGAGGACCAGGCGAGACCCGACGTCTACGCCGTTGTAGGTCAGGTTCCCGTTCTCTATGGACACGGTGACCTTGTGGGTGTCGTTCTTGACCATCACGGCCTCGGCGTTGACGTGCTCGGTGCCCATGGTGACCTTCACGATCTGATAGTCGCTGACGTCCCCGTCCAGGGTCCAGTGGTCGAACCTGTATCCGGGGGAGGGGACGGCGGTGAGCTCGAACTCCTCGCCGGGGGACGCCTTGATGTCGTGCGAGCTCCCGACGTCGACGCTGCCGACCTTGACGGTCCCGTTCACGGCGACTATGTGGAGGGTGCCGTCCGCCATGGGGACGTTGTACGCGGTGGCCAGGATGTCCTCCGATCCCATCTTGATCTCGATGGTCTGGTAGCTGGACCCGTACTTCTTGCCGTTCACGTCCCACTCGGAGAAGGTGTTGCCCGCGCTGGGGGCCGCGTTCACGATGAGGCTCTCGCCCATGTACAGCTGGGTGACGTACTCGGAGCCAATGTTGGCGCTGTTGATTATCAGCCCTCCGTTCACGGCCCTGACTGTGACGGTGTGCAGGGTGCTCTCGACGACAGCGCTGAAGGCCATGTCGCCGGACACGTTGAACGTGAACGAAGGCTGGGTTGACACGTACTTTCCGTCGTAGGTCCAGCCCCTGAGCATGTACCCGTACGGCACCTCGACGGATATCGTGACCTCCTTGCCGTCGTAGGCGGTCGTGCTCCCGGCCTTGCCTTGCTCCACGCCGTCGATCGAGACAGTTCCGAACTGGGTCGAGGCCGAGACGGTGCGGGGGACCGCCTTGACCATGGCGGCGACCGCGCTTATGTCCTCGGAGACGCCCTTGACGGTGATCTTGTTCGCGTTGTACACGGTGCCGTTCATCGTCCAGGTGCTGAACACGTAGCCTTCGCCGGCCAGGGCCTCGAAGACGATGGTGTCCCCCTCGCTGACGGTCCCGGCATAGGTCGTGCCGACGCCGACTCCGTCGACCTCGAGGGTCCCGTTGGAGACCGACAGGCTGACGTTGAAGACGGTGCTGTGGGTCCTCCCCTCGAGCTTTACGTCGGAGTTCCCCATGGTCAGGGAGTACTCCGCGGAGTCGGACACGCACTTGTCGCCGACGAACCAGCCGACGAACCTGTATCCGTCGGAGGGGAGGGCCTTCACTACGGCCGGCATGCCCTCCTTTACGCTCTTGGAAGACACGTTCTCCCCGTCTATCTGGACCGACCCGTTGTCGATGGTCGCGACGACGAGATGGGACGGGGCGGGGACGAACACCGCCACGACGTCCATGTCCTCCGACCCTGCGGTCACGTTCATAACGGTCCCGGAATAGGGCTGGCCGTCGACCATCCAGCGGTCGAAGACGAATCCGGCCTTCGAGGCTGCGGACAGCTGGGCAGGGGCCCCCGTCTGCTCGAGAGTGACAAGATACTCGCTGCCGACGTCCTTGCCGTAGGCGACTATGCTCCCGTAGGAGGCTGCGGTCTCGCCTTCGACCGTGGTGGTCACATGGACCTGGCTGGTCCCTTTCGGCGCCGCCTGGGTCTGGACTGCGAGGCTGGCTCCGGAGCCGAACTCGAACGAGCAGACGGGGCTGGAGGAAGGATAGGTCCCGGTCCAGCCGGAGACGACGTACCCCTCGTCCGCGACTGCGTAGGCGGTCACCGGAGTCCCGGGCGACATGGCGATGGAGCAGGTCTTGCCCTTGTTCTCGCCGTTGACGTATATGGTGCTGTTGCCGCCGTCTATGACCAGCTTGTCGGCTGCCTTCTTGGCTACCGCGTTTATGGTCGTGTCGGCGGAACCCACCTTGAAAGAATAGGTTGGGCTGCTGGAGACCAGAGATCCTCCGACATAGTATCCCTCGAACTCGTATCCGGCCGCAGGCGTCGAGACGATGGCCACGCTGGCGCCGGACGCGAACTCGCCGACGTAGCTGGCTGCGGAGGCCCCTCCGTTGACAGAGACGGCGGCGTTCTCTCCGACCACAGTGACCTTTGTCGACGATGCGGGGGCTGCGCCGATGACGAACGTCCCCAGGGTGTCGCTCTTGAACCTGAGCTTCCCCTCGGACACGGCGGAGCTGGCCTGGATCACTGGAGTCTCGGATACCAGGAACACGGTGGATCCGTTCGCCAGCTTGGCCGGCATCACGACCTCCACCTTCGTCTTCGGCTCCACCGCCTTGCCGTCCTTCTTAGCCAGG
Source organism: Methanomassiliicoccaceae archaeon (assembly GCA_016281925.1). GTDB lineage: Archaea > Thermoplasmatota > Thermoplasmata > Methanomassiliicoccales > Methanomethylophilaceae > Methanoprimaticola. The sequence continues at coordinate 1,793 of JAEEJP010000112.1, read as the reverse complement.
ATGCTGTAGGCGACGGCGCTGTCGCGGTCGATATATTCCGAAGGCGTCTTCTCGACGGCGGCGGACTTGTCGGAGCCGCTCAGCTGGATGACCTCCAGAACAGTCCCGGACGGGAATTTTCCGTCATATAGCTCGATCCCGGTGGAAGGGTCCTTCAGATAGTCGACGGTCCCTCCTCCCTGGTCGTTGTTTCCCTTGTTGTTCAGCAGCAGGAAGGCGGCGGCAACGACGATTATTATCGCCACTGCCGCGACGGCCAGCATTGCCGCTTTCTTGTTGTCCATTATCATTGCTCCTTTTTTTACACCCGTTGCTGGGCTTATGCCTCCGCCTAGAGAGTATTATTAGATAAAAGTTGAGTAAGGCTGCGCAAGAAACATATCGCACGAAAGCGTCTGGCTGCTCATGGCAACCATGACCGTCAAAGAGTCCGTGTTCCAGATAGCCCCGGGAAAGACCATAGCCGAGGCTGCATCCTCCTGCGGGATCCTGCCGGACGCCTACATCTTCCTGGTCGGAGGGAAGCCTGTGCCGATGGACTCCGTCGTCCCTGAGGATGCGGAGGTCCGCGCCGTGAGGGTCGCGTCGGGAGGACGATCGCTCTCTGGCTATCCTCTCGACGGCGTCGAAGTCGAACCCGCTGGACACGGCGATGTCCGTCAGCTCGTCTATGTTCCGCAGGAAGGCTTCGCGGACGTTGTCGCCCTCCAGCTTCCCCTGCGATTTGGAGCAGGAGTCTTCCTCCGGGAACCTGAGGTACACGTACGGGAGAACCCCGAGGCACTTCATCCCGGTCATGGACTCGATGCGGGAGATCGCGTCGTCCAGCAGGGCGGCGTCCCCCCTGAACCTGTTGATCACGAACCCTTTGAGCCTGGGCCTCAGATGGTCCGGGATTATCCTCCATGTGCCGTAGATCGCCGCGAAGACGCCTCCCCTCTCGATGTCGCCCACGAGTATGGCCGGGACGTCCGCGGCTCCCATCAGGCCGGTGTTGGCGATGTCGCGGTCCATGATGTTGATCTCTGCGGGCGAGCCGGACCCTTCGCAGACGACCATGCCGTGCTTTGCGCTGAGCCTGCCGTAGGCCTTCAGGGCCTGGCCCAGCAGCTCCTCGCGGTCCATCGCCTCCCCTCTGCGGTAGTCGCGGAACGGCTTCCCGTCGACGACTGCCTGCAATACGCCGTTGCCGCTGGGCTTCAGCAGGACCGGGTTCATGTCCGTCTCGGGCTCCAGCCCGGCCGACCACGCCTGGAACGCCTGCCCCATGCCTATCTCGCCGCCGTCCTTGGTGGCGTACGAGTTGAGCGACAGGTTGGAGGCCTTGAACGGGACCGGGTCGAGGCCTTTGCGGGCGAAGTACCTGCACAGCATGGCGCAGACGGTTGTCTTCCCGGCGGAAGACGACGTCCCCAGCACCAGCACCCTCATTCGCTTCCCCCCATTATTCCGATCAGCCTGTCCATGTCGATGTTGGACTCGAAGGCGTCCGCAAGCGCGTCGAGGCTGTCCTCCAGAAGGTCCTCGTAGCTCTTGGCGGGGGCCTCCTTCGCCTCGACGGGCGCGTCCACGAACGAGAGGAAGTACCTACTGAAGGCCTGGAGGTCGAAGCATCCGTGTAGGTACGTCCCGAAGAGCTTCTCCTCCTCCCTGACGGAGCCTTCGTTCCAGGACGGATAGAACATGCTGTCCACCCTGAACAGCGGCTCCTCGACCACTTCGGTCTGGCCCATGTGGAGCTCGTATCCCGTGACCTTGCCTCCCTCCCCCTTGAGAAGGACGGCCTCGCGATT
>JAEEJP010000111.1 GCA_016281925.1 Methanomassiliicoccaceae archaeon | reverse complement strand
GGGGGTATCGCTGAGGAAGCATTTCCCGATAGACGTGCGAAAGCGTTGGTGAAGATCCCCGACCTGCCCCATGCCGTGTGACGGATGTGTGAGACCAGCGGATCGGTCCGGGCGATGGGAGACGGCGGTTGCGGAACGGGTTTATGGCCCGCCCCGGAATGCCGGAGCAGGCTGAAGGATGTGCGGGGGGGGGCGCCTTCGTCGGTACCTGCCCAGCGCCTTATGGTACAGATACGACTTGTAGAGGTCGAAGGCGAACGAGGTGTCCACCTCCTGGTCCAGATGGACCTCACGGACGACGGAAGGATCGTCGGTCTGAAGTGATTCCAAACACCAGCCGGGGGATCACCCCGGTTCTTTTATATTATCAATTGAATAGAATCGACCTTTGGTTACCTCCAGGTAATCAAGGTGCCTGTAAGTTACTTCATTACCTATTAGTTTCTTTTTGACATTTATACTTCTGAGGATTATAGGGTTCCAGAGGTAACTCAAATGACACAGAATATAGAGGCGCTGAAGTACGGTTCCGTGACCACCATCTCCTGCGGGGACCTTAACATCCGTGTATACACGACCAAAGATGCCATAGACGATCAGGTGATTCTCTTGGAGAAGCAGGGAAAAGGCGTGGTGATCGAACTCCCCGCATTTCACAACAGCATCCGGGAGATGACATCCTACCTCAAGGAGAAGGGTATCGAAGTCGAAGCGAAGCTGGTCTCCTACCACGCTGCCGGATCCTCGTTCCTCCCTGACGTCAAGAGCTATCTGACCGAGTCGGCCATAGCGTTCAACACCGATGGCCAGGGCGCACAGCTCATCAAGAATTTCTCCGATGTGTTCGGAGAAGGATTCGACTCCGGTAAGGTCAACTCGGGTGAGAAGTTTAGTGCCGGCGTCGTCACATTGGCTGGAATCGATCTCGACATAATCCCCAACGGTGATGCTTTCGAGGTCTACATCCCTGAGGCGAAAGCCGTTTACATCCACATGCTGGGTCATGACTGTCACTCTATTGTCGCAGGGGCCGGACACGCCGATGCGATAATCGCCAATCTTAGGGGCTACCTCGACAGAGGCACCGAGATCTTCCTGTCATCCCATTATGTGCCAGAAACCAGAAAGGATGTCGAGACCAAGATCGCCTATCTGGAGAAGCTCAAGGAGATCGCCTCCGGTTGCTCATCTGCAGCGGAGTTCAAGGGAAAGGTCGAGAAAGAGTTCCCCGGCTACTCCGGAGCCAACTATCTGGACATGACCGTAGGATTCTTTTTCAAGAACTGATATGCCCGTTCGAGGAAAAGACAATGAAGGAACTCCCCCTCTGTCCGGTCGAAGTATCGCTGTCCATGATTGGAGACAAGTGGAAGGTTCTGATTCTGAGGGAACTCATGGCAGGGACCAAGAGATTCGGAGAAATCCTGGGTGCTATCAACGGTGTATCCCAGAAGGTTCTGACACAGAAACTCCGTGAGATGGAATCGGACGGGCTGCTGAACCGTGTCGCATACGCCGAGATTCCTCCCAGGGTGGAGTACTCGCTGACCGACATGGGGAAGACGTTGAGCCCCGTCCTGGATTCACTGAAGGAATGGGGCGAGATGTATCGTAAGATGGAATCCGAATCATGAGTTCCGAACAATATCTGCAACCCCTGCTGAATGCGATGATCGGGGATTCCCAAGTGGCCTTCTCCGGGGTTCCAAACACCGTGGAGGGGGAGAGGATGCTCCTGCGTTCGTACATGAACGTCAGGAGTCCCTCTCCGATCCCGTCCGATATCCTGGAACTGCAGGATCGCTATCTTAAGGATAGGAATTCGGAAAGAGGGGTCAGTCATGCGGATCGGATCGCCACGGTGGACGAGTCCTTGGGGAGCAGTATCCTTTCTGCGGACAGGATCGCCCTGTGGCAAGGGGACATAACCACATTGGACTGTGATGCCATAGTGAATGCGGCGAATTCCCGGATGCTCGGGTGCTTCCAGCCCTGTCATGTATGCATAGACAACTGTATCCACACCTACGCCGGGATGCAGATGAGGATGGAATGCCATCGGAAGATGTCCGAACTGAGGTCATTGTACGGCGGCGACTATGAACAGCCCACCTCGGTCCCCATGATCACCGATGCATACAACCTGCCTTGCAGGAAAGTAATCCATGTGGTCGGCCCTATCGTCGAGTACGGCCTCACAGAGGAACACGAACAACTGCTGGCACAATGCTATACCAACGTACTCGACCTGTGCAGGTCGAGCGGGATCAAGAGCGTGGCGTTCTGCTGTATCTCCACAGGGGTGTTCCGTTTCCCCAACGGGAGGGCCGCGGAGATCGCGGTGGATACCGTTTCCGAATGGTTGCGGGGCGACGATTCCATGGAGAAGGTGATTTTCGATGTCTTCATGGACAAGGATAGGGAGATCTATGAAAGGCTTCTCTCCTAACATCCCCGATGGTTACAGGGAGACCATCTCCGAGGGGATGAGATGCATCGGATCCCTCGACAGGAAACTCACCAGAGGAAGCGGTTCGGTCCAATCCCTGATGGAGGCCATGGATGATGCCGATGCGATCGTGGTTGGGGCGGGTGCTGGTCTCAGCACATCGGCGGGTCTGACCTACTCCGGAGAGAGGTTCATGTCCATCTTCTCCGATTTTTATGCCGAGTACGGTATCACGGATATGTATTCGGGAGGATTCTATCCGTTCCCTTCACCGGAGATAATGTGGGCTTGGTGGAGCAGGCACATCTACTTCAACCGCTATGTGGACCCCCCTAAACCGGTCTACAATCAACTTCTGTCGATATTGGACGGAAAGGATTATTTCGTGGTCACCACCAATGTGGACCATCAGTTCCAAAGGGCGGGTTTCGATAAGGAGAGGCTGTTCTACACGCAGGGCGATTACGGGCTTTTCCAGAGCACCGATCCGAACAACAACCGGACCTACGATAATGAGAAGCATGTCTTCAGGATGCTGGAATCACAAGGATTCGTCAAGGACGAAACAGGAATCTATGGTGTCCCTGCGGACGGGGTATCCATGAGGGTCGACCGCGGACTCGTACCTATCTGTCCCGATGACGGTATGCCCATGACGCTCAATCTGAGATCCGACGATTCCTTCGTCGAGGACGACGGATGGAAATCGGCGTCTGCCAGATATTCTGATTTTCTCCGCAGGCATGAAGGACAGAGCGTGTTGTATCTGGAGATGGGAGTGGGCTCCAATACGCCGATTATCGTGAAGTATCCGTTCTGGTTCAGGACATGGAGGGACCCGAATGCCAGATATGCCTGTCTGAACTTCGGTGAAACCTATTGTCCGAAGGAGATAGCCGACAGGTCTATCTGTATTGATGGGGATATCGGGGCCGTATTGCTTGACTTACAATCGAGCGGATGAAGCCATCGATCCGCGTATCCGGAACCGGATGTTCAGATGAAGTTGCCCTCGGTCATATTGTACCAACGGTCGGCCGATACGGGGTCCTTCGGGACGCCGTCGCCCGACGAGTACATGTCGCCGAGGAGGATCGGGGCCGAGAAGGGGCATACAGAGTCTATCTACCGTCTCGGGAGGATGCACGAGGCCGGGGCCCCGATGCCGAAGGACGTCTCCGAGGCGGCGAGGCTCTACAGGGAGGCGATGGATCGCGGATGCTGGGACGTCAAGCTGCGGCTCGCTTATCTCTACGATCTGGGCGAAGGCGTGGAGCAGTCCGACGAGGAGGCCGCCAGGCTGATGGGCGAGGCCTTCGGCGAGGACGGGCCGCTGGACAGTTTCGACATGGCATCCATCTATTACCACGGGTCGGGCGTCAGCCAGTCGTACTCTCTAGCTTATAAATGGATGGCGAGGGCAGCAGAAGAAGGAGAGCCGTGGGCAGACATGTACCTCGGCCACATGTGCTATCACTGGGAAGGGATCTAGAAATCCTACGTCGACGCGTTCAGGTTCTACAGGCGGGCGGCGGATCGCGGCATTGCGGCCGCATGGGGGATGCTGGGATGGATGGTGTGCTAGGGCAACGGGGTCGAGGAGGACAAGGCCGCGGCGGCAGAGCTCTACGAGGAGGGAGCGAGGCAGGGGGACTCGGAATCGTGCTACATGCTGGGGCTCATGCTCGAGATGGGCATGGGCGTGGAGCGCTCCGGCCGGAGGTCCAGGGCGATGTACAGCATAGCCGCAGTCATGGGCGACGGCGACAGCGGGTGCGATCTGAATCGGTACTACCATAGGGTGAGGGAGCGCAGCAGAGGTCGCGAAGAGCTTCCGAACTTCTTCTCGGAGGAATGACGGCTTCCTGTCCGGGTCCCGCCCGGCCCTTTCCTCGCGCGAGCCCATGCGGATGTACGGAGCCCGCGAGCTCGGAGCGCCAAGGTTGACGCATGACGCATGGGGTTACGCATCCGACGGCTGCGAAGGCTTATCCCTAAGGAATCCATGCTGGAGTCGATGGTATAACAATTAAAAAGGTCACAGTCGCGCCGTTTAATTGATGTGGGGGGCATTCTGCGTCTTCAATCGGCAATCATTCGGATTATTTTTGAGAGAAATAAGAAGTTAACAGCCCCCCCACCAAAAAAGAATCGTCGGCCTTCCGCCCGTCCTATCGGCTCCGCGACAGCACCAGTCGGTTGCGGGCACGCGGTCGGACCCTGTCCTTTCGGTTGGGCAAGATTCCAAGAGGGGATTCTCCGGAGCCAGTAGGGGAACTCGCGATAAGCATAGCAGGGATCCTGGCCAATCTTCAGCCTTTTTTCGTCTGACGGACGCAGGTGTCGTTCGCATCGCCCCATCCCTCGGAGCGGTAATGGCCCATCCGCCACAGGCCCTTCTCGACGTCGTCCCGGTGGGAGTCGACGTACTCCTCGATTATACGCAGGAGGATCGAGTACTTCGGCTCCTCGTACGCCAGGTTCAGTATTCTGAGGTCAGAGTTAAGCGACTTGGACTATTGGAGGTCTTGCCTCTGGGAGGGGCCGAAGGAGGACTCGGGTCGTTATGGGCCTTTCTCTTTTCGGAATCCTCGTTATATAGTGTACAAATGCCTCTGACCCATATCGGAGTTTCGTGGGCATGCGTAATCCGATGATAGCCGTAGGCGCGGGATTCTTTCACATTCCAACAAGGTGTGATGACGTACACATAAGGGAACATGACTGTGACTGGCATTTGATATCGTCCGGGCCCCAGAGCGATGCGGCGCAGCTGCACCGATGTTCGCAGGCCCTGGGGCCCGGATCCGCACAGGGTATCCTTATCTTGTCTGTTCGGTTCTTTTTATCTCAATCGGGCAGCTTGGGAAGGAATCTTCTCCATCCGACGTATATCGCGATGACGGCGGCCATGGCTATGGCTAGGATAGCGGCAAACACGATGGCCGC
>JAEEJP010000110.1 GCA_016281925.1 Methanomassiliicoccaceae archaeon | reverse complement strand
CGGCAGCACCGCATCGGAGGTCGCCGTCGACATCGCCTTGCAATCCGCGCACGAGTTCTCCCCCTGCCTGCAGTTCGTGTACATAGTGGACATGACCTCCCTGAACAAGTTCGGCACAGTGGACCCCACCACAGAATACTATGCGATGAAGATCGAGGGAGAGACCTTCCTCGAATACGTAGCGAAAAGGGCGGAGAAGGCGGGCGCCACCCACAAGGAGATCCTGGCCGAGGGCGTCCCGTGGGAGATCCTGAGCGAGATGTCCAAGAGCGCGGACATGATCATCATGTCCATATCCGGAAAGTCGGGCATGATGGCAGGACGCATCGGTTCGACGGCGAAAAAGGTCATCGAGAACAGCCATTGCCCCGTCCTGGCGGTCAAATCCGGTTCGTTAATCCTCAAGGAGATCCTGCTGCCGGTCTACGACGAGAACTTCCCCGCTATCGACCTTGCGATAGAGACAGCGAAGAGGGTGGACGGCAGGATCACCGTCCTGAGCGTCAAAGAGAAGAACAACGACCCGCAGCCTCTCGTGGACAAAGTGGTGGCTGACATCAAAGCCGCCGGGGTCGAGGCCGTCGGAGAGGTCGCCACCGGAGACCCGGTCGACGTCATAGTCGGCAAATCCGGAAAGTTCGACCAGGTCATCGTCGGAGTCGACAGGCGCGGAGGGCTTCAAGCCATCCTCCATGGCGGCACCACGGAGCGCATAATCACCATGTCGTCCTGCCCGGTCACGATTGTCAGGAATAAATGAACTTAAGGGGCCGTCGGAATCCCCGGCGGCCTCGTTCTTCTTCAGGTGCAGGCAAATGCCTGGCCGAATGGGCGTCCACGTCCGCAACCAGCTTCTTGAGGTAATGCCAGGCGGTCAGCGTTATCACGAACATCATGATGAAGTTCGTCAAGTCGCACGCCCAGTAGATAGCATGCATCGATATCGTGGCGGCTACCGCGAACGTCCCCAGGAACATGAACTCCCTGGTCAACGTCAGGACGCTGGCGACGACCGCGTGCCTGGAGGCCTGGAGGATCGACGTGCCCACGATGCGGAACGTGTGGAATATGCAGGTCAGCGTGTAGATCCTCAGGGCCAGCGCCATCTCGTCATGGATGGGCGCCATGCTGTCCGAATTCATGAACACGTTCACCAGGACGTCGGCCAGGATGAAGATGACCACCATGAAGACGAACTCCATGGACAGCGTGTACTTGTACGTCAACCGGCAGCTCTCCATTATCTTCCTCGAATCGTTCTGGCCTATGGACGCGGAAATCACGGGGATCAGCGACTTTCCTATCGCTATAGTCGGAATCAAGGCGATGCCGATGAAGCGGAACGCGTACGTGTATGCGACGAATCCCTCCTCCCCTCCGCATCCGTATACTATGGCGTTCTGAGGCACGCTTATCAGAGGCTGCACGAGCATCTCCACGGCGCAGGGGACGGCTATTATGAGGACCTCCTTCATGGGGGCCTTCTCGAAACGGTATCCTCTGAACCTCATGGACAGGAACATGCGGTTAGAAAGATACAGCGAGAACGCTATCGCCGAGACCGACATGAACGATATGCAGGTGGCCAGCGCCGCTCCCTGGACCCCCATGCCCAGGCCGTATATGAGGACGGGGTCCAGGACCATGTTGATCGCCGAAGCGGCCACCGAAAGCATCATCGACATGCGCGCGGCGCCCTCGGACCTCATCATTCCCGCCCACACGGAGTTCATCATCAGGAAGAAGGACGTCAACAGGAACGGCCTAGTGTACTCCATGCACAGCTCCACGGAGCCGTCCCCTCCGCAGAAGCGTATCAGCGGCTCCGCCAGGAACCACATGACCATCGATGCCGCCACGGACACGGCGAGCACCACAAGGATGGAGCCCGTCAGCACGTTCTCCGCGGACCTCCTGTCCCCGGCGCCCACGTATTTGGCGATGGCCGCGGAGACCCCGACCCCTATCCCTGTGCCGATGGACCCGATCATCCCGTACACGGGGTGGGACATGGATATGGCAGACATCGCGTCGGATCCCAGACCGGAACACCATATCCCGTCGACGAACGTCTGAAGGTTCTCGACGACTAGCGCGAACAGGAGGGGGAGGGACATCGTCAGAAGAGCCCTTCTCGGATTCCCTAGAAGATTGTCGACGTCCTTGGTTCCCTTCACGCTGGTAATAATATTTGGTAGTAGAAATATTACTCTTAACAACGATTAAATGTTAATATTATTACTAATTATGTAAAATAATCAGTATAAATATACTATGATTTGTTATCATTTGTAATACGAACCAAAAACCGATGCTACCGATGGACGAATAATACAGGCTAGTTCGAAACAGAAAAAGGAAGGAAAAGGTTTATGCCGCCAGGCGGCGGAAAGGCTCAAGCCGTGGAACCGGCCATCTTCACTTCCCTCTCGATCTTCCTGAACTCGCGGACGGCGAATCCGACGAGACAGAAGGCGCCGAATATGTGCACGGCCACCATCGAGTATATGATGCCGTCGTACGGGTCGACACCCATGTAGCCGTATGCCGCTATGGCGTACAGGGCGAGCTTGACCACGCCCCACAGCATGTAGTAGTACATGGGGATCTTGGCCTTCTTCATGGTCTGAAGCATGGAGGAGGCGACCCCCATCATGGCGCTGAACGGGATCAGCAGCACGGAGACCTGCAGCGTCCACACGAACATCGGCAGGAGCTCTTGCATAGACTCCTCGGTGGTCATGACCGACATGAACGGCTCGGCGAACAGGAACAGGATGATCG
>JAEEJP010000109.1 GCA_016281925.1 Methanomassiliicoccaceae archaeon | reverse complement strand
GACGACCTCCATCCAGCACATCCAGCTCCTCACCCTCGCGAACGAGATGGGGCTGAAGGTTAAGCAGTACACCGTCGGAGAAAAGATCTCGTCGGACACCATCTATTGGATCACTAATCTTTCGAATTACAACCTCATCGCCGGCAACGAGTTCATCGATGCAGGCATAATCTGGGAGCCCCAGTTCCAGAGGGTCATCCAGGAAGCCTGAGCCTAAATAATCCCGGTCCGCCGGGCCTTTCCCCTAAAACCTTTTATTTATAGCATCATGTTAAGCGATGTGGAACGAATGCTGAAATATGACGAGCACAACAAATATCATCGTTTCATCAGAACGGTGCTGATAACGGCGGTCTCGCTCATCGCATTTGTCTGTCTGTGGTGGGTGGTTTCCAAGATCGCGAACAATGCGGCCATACCGGAGCCATTCGAGACTTTCGAAGCGCTGATCGATCTCGTGTGCAACGGAGATCCCGTGACAGGTCTGTCCCTGACGACATATGTCGTGTCCAGCCTTAGCAAGTTCCTGAGGGGATTCCTGCTGGCTTTGGCGATAGCTTTGCCCATCGGGCTGATACTGGGCAATTTCAAGCGTGTCAGAGCGTTTGTGAACCCGTGGATCGAAGTTCTCAGGCCTATCGCCCCCATCGCATGGGCGCCTATATTCATCCTGCTGTTCGGTTACATCCAGGGAGCTACCTTCGTTGTTTTCATAGGAATTTTCTTCCCTCTTCTGACCAACATCATTTTCGGTGTCACCAAGATAGACAAGGTTCTGATAGATGCCTCTAAGACCCTCGGGGCCTCGAACATGCAGATTTTCCTGAAGGTCCTGATCCCTTCCACCGTCCCCTATCTTATGAACGGTATAAAGGTAGGTCTCGGGATAGGGTGGATGTGCATAGTCGCGGCCGAACTGTATGCCACTCCCCTGGGCGGAATCGGATTCTACGTCGCCAATATGATCACCTACGGGGCGTTCCCCCAGGCTTACGCCGGCATCATCGTGATTGCGGTGCTCGGGCTTCTGACCACGGGTCTGGCCGAATACATTTCCAGAAGAGTATCCAGAAGAATGGGGATGGATGTCTGATGTCCAAGAGCAAAATCAAGATTGAAGGGGAGAAGTACGACCAGGAACGCGTCCGCGCAGACCGCACCGATGAGCTCTACAAGCACATCCCCGAGGGCGAGACCCTGATGTCTATAAGCGGCCTGCGTGTCGTGTATGTGACCGACGAGAAAGAGACGGTCGCAGTGGAGGATTTCTCATTGGATGTGAAGAAAGGCGAATTCATATCCATCGTCGGGCCGTCTGGATGCGGGAAGACCACCATCCTGCGCTGCATCGCCGGTTTGCTTCAGCCCACCAGAGGAAAGATCACCATAGGGGACAGAGAATGCACCTCCCCCGGATCCGACCGCGGGATGGTGTTCCAGGATTTCGCGCTGTTCCCGTGGAGGACAGTGAAGCAGAACGTCAAATTCGGGATGGAAATAGCCAAAGTCCCCAAGGACGAGGCCGAGGAGAGGGCCATGAGATACATCAAGGCCGTCGGGCTGGAGAAGTTCGCGGACTCCCGCATACATGAGCTTTCCGGAGGGATGAAGCAGCGTGTCGGGATAGCCCGCACGATGGTCATGCATCCCGCCGTGATCCTGATGGACGAGCCTTTCGGGGCTTTGGACGCTCAGACTAGGAATATAATGCAGGAGCAGCTCACGAAGATCATCACGCGCAGCGAGAGGACCATCCTGTTCGTCACCCATTCCGTGGATGAGGCTCTTTACCTGTCCGACAGAGTGGTCATACTGACCAAAAGGCCGTCCACCATCTACAAGATAGTGGATGTCCCATGGAATAGGCCGAGGGACAGGGCGAACCCCGAGTTCACAGCCCTGAGGAAAAAGATCCTCGAATACCTCGAGATGCAGAACGTCATGGAAGATTGACGTCCAATGCCCGGGGACTTTTACCCGGGCATCTTATTGTTAAGAAAATGCCGCCGGGGCGGTCCGGCGGATGGTTTTTTTTCAGATCGTCAGCTTCAGATTGTCATACCTGTAGACTTTCTCGGGGCACGAGAACTGGCATCTGTAGCAGGCGGTTCCCAGACAGTCCTTGGTCTTCACGACGATTTCTTTGTCGTAGGTTACCGTCAGAGCTTTTTCGGGGCATTCCCTCTCGCATTTCCTGCATCCTGTGCAGCCTTCCATGCGGCCGCGGAGCTCGGTCCCGATATCGTGCAGTATAGTCAGCCCCTTCTCTCCCAGATCAGGGATGTCGCGCTGGACCACGCGGTGGATCTTCGGCATCCCGTGAGGTTTGGGAAGCTCCTGTATTCCGGCCATGGCGTTGTTCCTGTTGTACATCTCCAGGCTCATGCCTTCGTCGCAGACCGCGAGCTCCTGCATGTAGATCTGCTCGAAGATCTTGTCTTTGGCGAACATCACATGGTTGGCTCTGATGCTGTCGGCTATGCCCTGGAGCTCGTCCAGAAGCTCGGGGTTCCTCAGTATGTCGGTGGACATGGCCAGAGAGGTGTTTCCATATTGGTATATGGTGTCGCATGACGGGGGCACCAGGCCGACGTCCCTCGCTTTTATGGCATCGACGTAAGTCCCGGATGCTCCGGCCATGTACATCGTCCTCATATCGCTGAATTTGATCCCGGCGTGCTCCAGAAGGGTGAAATGCCCGGCACGTATGGCCCCTATGGCTTTCATAGCCTCGGAAACGTCCTTGGAATCGATGTAGACGCCGTCCTGCATGTGGAGCTTCCCGTCTGACGTGGTGATCTTCCCTTTCCTGTACAGATGGTCCTCCAAGGCGGCGGCTACCGCGGCGACCACGCCTGTCCCGGTGATCCCGATCGCTTTCCCGCTCATCGGCCCTTCCGGTTCGACCGTTTCGAGGCTGAAATCCACTCTGCTTCCGTTCTGCGGGGTGATGCTCTCGTCCAGGACCTTGCAGATCCATTGGAAATCATATTCCAGATCGGAAATCGCCCCGGGGCCGGCCAGCATCCCGCATTTGATGGACTGGCCTTCCATGGCAGGGCCGGCGGCCGCCGATCCGGTGTATATGTCGTCCCCCACTTTCAGGGCCATCTCGGCGTTGGTGCCGTAATCGGTGACCATGCAGTTCTCTTTCTGGTCGAGGAACCCGCTTTTGTACATCATCGCAAGCGCGTCCGCTCCGATCTCATGCCTTATCGCCGGCGGCACCAGGAGCTCGCAGGAATCTTTCACGTCGAGGCCGGCATCCACGGCGGAGAACACTCCGGCATCCCTTTTCTGTTCCTTGATTCCCCTTGATTTATGGGCGTTCTCCCCGGCGAAGGCGAGGTCGTCCACAGGTATCCCCTGGAAAAGGGAGAGCTGAATCGGATTCCCGCAGATGCTGACCCTTTCGACGCTCCCTTTTTCGGCCCCCAAAGCGGAGATGACTTTGTTGACGGTATCCATGAGGATCCTGTGCGCCACATCGGTGCCGACGTTTATGCAGAACGTCAGATGATCCATGATGTTGGCGCCGGGAAGCGGATGGCATTCCGTCACCGCGGTCGATATTATCTTTCCGGTATCCAGATCCACCAAATGGCCTCTGGTGCCGCTGGTTCCTATGTCCAGTGAAATCCCGTTTTTCATTTGTTCCCTCAGACGGATATTGGGACGGAAGAAGGTAAAAGGTTTCCGCCTTCCGGCGGTTGAAGCGGCCGGATAATGCGGCGGTCCGCTGATGTTTCAGTGCTTATGGTCGTGGCAGTGGCACTCGCCCTCGTCGTGGCTGTCATGGCAGTGGCAGTGCGTGTCGCCGTTCACCGAGCATTCCGGGCCGATGTCTTCTACGGCATGGAAAAGCCTGTGCTTCAGCTGGTGCTCTTCGACGCCGAAAGCCGCGCATTCGATGCGGAAGAAGACCTTGTCGCACGCAGGGATTCTGCCGCTGATGTAGGTGAAGTCTTTGTCCATCATGCAGATGGTAGCCCAATCGTGCTTTTCCGGGGCTATAGTCATTTCGATGTACTCGGGAACGCCGTGCCTCCCCTCGATCCATTCCCAGACCTCATCCATCGAATCGATGATGTTGACGGTGTCCTCCGTCCTTATCCCGGAAATGGAACCTGTCATGTCGACTACTACGTCCTCATCCTCGTCACAGCAGCATTCCTCATGATGGTGCCCGTGGCAGCAGCACTCCTCATCATCGTCGTGGTGATGCCCATGGCTGCGGCAGCATTCGCCGTCATCGTGGTGGTGATGGTGATGCCCTTCGTCATCGTCGTGGTGATGCCCATGGCAGCATTCGTCATCATCATGATGGTGGTGCCCGTGGCAGCAGCACTCCTCGTCATCGTCGTGGTGATGGTGGTCATGGTCGTGGCAATGGCATGCAGGCTCGTCGAGCTCGTAATCCAGGCCGGTATCGTCGATGGCATGCCACATGGCGTGCTTCAGCTCGTGCTCGTCCACGTCGAGGACGGCCGACATGAAAGAGAATTTGACTTTGTCCTGCGGTCCGAGAGTCCCGTGGTGTTCGACTCCGTTCTCCATGTCGGTGAGGTTGAGGGTGATCCCGGAGCCGTCCTCTTTGACTATGGCAGCTTTTATGTGGCCCAGAAGGACTCCGGATTCCTTCGTGACCCATTTTCCGGTCTCGAGAAGCGCTTTGGAGAATCTGGCTTCCGCGTCTGCGTTGTAGCCGTTGATGGTTCCAGTGAACCCGACGGCGCAGCCTCCCGCCATTTCCAGGGAGGTTTGCTCATGGTGGTGCTCATGCTCGTGGCTCATCTCATCATCTCGTACACTTTTTCTAGGTTCTCTCCGGTCGAAGCGGAAATCGGTATTATCGGTTTGCCCGGGTATTTGTCTTTGAGCCATCCGGTGATCTCTTCGATCTGGCCTTCCTTGGCGATATCGCATTTGTTGATCAGGATGAAATCCGCATGGTTCATCTGCATGGAGAAGAACTGCTCTTTTTTCTTGATGAGATCTTCGAACCTCTGGATGTCGACGACTCCGATGATGAACATCTCTTCCGCATCGATTCCGGAGACATGAACGAGCTCTTTGACTTTGTGGGGGAGGGCAAGCCCGGTGGGTTCCACGATGATGACGTCGGGATCGATGTCATTTTCGATGTTCTGCAGAGCGGATTGGAGGGTCCCGGAAAGGGAGCAGCAGATGCATCCGTTAGGAAGCTCTATGGCATCATATCCTTCCGCTTTCAGGGTCGCCCCGTCGACTCCGATCTCCCCCGATTCGTTGACGAGGAGAGCCGTCTTTAGCCCGCGTTTGGTATACATCGACGCGAGCCTCATGAGAAGGGTGGTCTTCCCGCTTCCCAGGAAGCCGCCTATAATGTAAACATACATGCGGTGCCCATGGCCCTTCACATATTTACGTCGAATGATATACGCAATGATATCTTGCGGATAATTCTGGAAGCATTATAGAAAGTATATAGCATCCAATTGACTAATCCATTACAGCTTGCATCAGTTTCTGTCAAAATAATAGTATTTTTCGTATCGCAATGCGGAAAAAGGCCGGTATTATCCCACAGGGATGGCATACGAAGCCGGAGACGCAGCGATTATTCATATTCCAGCGATATCCGACCGATCTGCCAGAAATGATGATTTGAGTTCATAATTGATGATTCATCAACATATCATCGGGATTTTTTAATTGTTATAATGTATTTTAAATAATCCATATTATGATAATAATCCAACGACGGGAGACCGTCCAGAAGGATTGAACATGAACGAGATGACATGCACCAGGCGCGCGCTGGCAGCCGTATTGGGGGGACGCGTGGATTATGTTCCTCCGGCCAATCCGCTCGCCCAGACTACGAAAGAGCTGATGGAATTCTGCGGGGCATCCTGGCCGAAAGCCCACAGGGACCCGAAGATGATGGCAGACCTTGCCGCGGCGCCCTACGAGGTGTGCGGAATAGAGGCGGCAAGGCCGCAGTTCGACATATCGCTGGAAGCCGAGGTTCTCGGATGCAAATTGGACTGGAACAAGCCGGACCGCCCGCCGGTAACCGGCCCCGCCTACAAAGATCCCAAAGACATCACATGGGACGACAGGTTCTACGAGAAAGACAGGCCGGCCGTGGTTCTCGAAGCTATAAAAATCCTCCGCGAGAGGTACTGCGGTGACCTTCCGATAATCCCGGTCATCACCGCGCCGTTCACCGTCGCCGGTCACATAATGGGCGTGGAGAAACTGGTCATGATGACCGTCACGGATCCTGAGAAGGCCCATCTCGCCATAGAGGCGGCCACGGACTTCTGCATCGATTACGGAAGGCAGCAGGTCGCGGCCGGAGCGCATATGCTGTTCCCCGCGGATCCGTCCGCGTCCGGGGATCTGATCTCGCCGGAGACGTACGAAGAGTTCGTCCTGCCGTACCACAAGAAATTCGCCAGGGCAATCAGCGCCCCCAAGATCCTCCATATGTGCGGGCACACCGAAAAGCTCCTGCCGAAGATCAAGGAGAGCGGCATGGACTGCTTCTCGTTCGACGCTCCTCCTGCGTGGTATGTCAGGCAGCAGCTGGGCAACGAGATGAGATGCCTCGGAAGCCTGGACGTCATCGATCTGATGCCAAACGGAACCCCCGAGCAGGTATACGCCAGGACCGCCCAGTGCATCAGGGAAGGCGTGGATGTCGTCGGTACCGCCTGCGATGTCTCCAACGGAACTCCGCTGGCCAATCTGAAGGCTTATGTCCGGGCCTGCAGGGAGACTCCGATCCCGGACGAGTGCGACATCGACGATTGCGTCCGCGCATACGGAAGGGCGATGGCGAAGAATCTCAAGGCCATGGCGCCTTATGACGCCCAAGGGGGTGCGTTCCGATGAAGATGGACATAATCATGCAGAACATCGATAAGATGCGCAGGGAAGACCCGGTCCGCTTCAACAAGCTGGTCCAGGAAGGCATGGCCGCCGAGCTGGGCATCATCGGGCCGATATCCAAGAAGCAGAAGAGCGCGGAGAAGCTGAAGGAGGAGATATTCCCGGCCGACCCCAAGTACAGGGCGGTTTCCCAGGGCGTCCTGGATGGAAAGAGGAAGACAGTCGAAGGCTTGGTCAGGGAACTGATCGCAGACGGGAAGGATCCCGTGGACGTGGTCACTAACGCGCTCATGCCCGGGATCCAGGTGCAGTGCGAGATGTACGATCTGGGACAGAGCTTCGTCCCGGAGATACTGATGTCCAACGATGCGATGCAGGGCGGGATCAAGCTCTGCCAGGATGTCATAGGGAACGTCCCCAGCAAAGGAGTCATAGCCTCGTTCGTGGCCGAAGGGGATCTCCACGACATCGGCAAGAACATCTGCGCGGCCATCCTGAAGGCCAACGGGTTCACCGTCATCGACATCGGAAGGGACGTGCCCAAGGACAAGGTCCTTAAGATCGTCAAGGAGAACAACGTGCAGCTGGTCTGCGGCTCGACTCTGATGAGCACCACCAAGCCCGGGCTCGTGGACACCGCCCTTCTGCTCGAGCTGCAGAAGACGGGGGTCTCGGTGGCATGCGGAGGCGCGGCCGTCTCCAAGGCATTCGTCGACACCTTCCGCAATTCGCTTTATACCAAGTCCCCGCTGGAGACCGTGCACGCGGCTTCGGACATCATCGGCAGGAAGAAGACCTGGGAAGATTACCACTGAGGAGTCGGCATGGAGCAGGCAATAGCCGTGGACATAGGGACCAGCGGGATCAGGGGGCAGCTCCTGGATCTCGGTGACGGGCAGGCGATCCGCACCTGCATCACCTCGAGGAATCCCATCCCCGGGGCGAATGTGATGGATCACATGTCGTTCGCCATCGACTGCGGGATGGACCTTGCCCACGGCATCCTGCTGTCGGCTGTCAGGGATGTGGTATCAAAACTCCGCCCGGAGAGGCTGGAGAGGCTTTCGGTATGCGGGAACCCCATCCAGCTATCCCTTTTCGAAGGGCTGGACATAAGGGATCTGGCCTATGCCGGGGACAATAAACTCCGCAGCGAGAACGTGACCCGCCTGGACAGGAAAGGGCACATCATAGACGGGGAGCGGCTCGGCTTCCCGGGCGCGGAGGTTATAGTGCCCCCGGCCGTCAAGCACGAGATCGGCGCTGATGCCCTGGCAATGATGCTCAAATCAGGTTTCCTGGACGATGACATGTGCATGGTCACGGATTACGGCACCAACGCCGAGATGGCTCTCAAAGTGGGCGACAGCATCTACACGGGATCGGCCGCGGCCGGCCCCGCCATGGAAGGCCAGCAGATCAGATGCGGGATGCTCGCCGCCCCCGGCGCGGTCAGCGACATGGTCCGCACCCCCCAAGGCTGGAGGGCGAAAGTCCTCGGCGGCGATCTGCTTCCCGTCGACGGCCCGATGGTCAATCTGCGCAGCGGAATAACCAGGAAGGAGGGGGCGGCCCCCACAGGTATCACCGGTACGGGCGTGGTCGCTCTGGTCTATGCCGGCCTGCAGGACGGGCTCATAGAGGGTTCGGAGATCCGCGGGGGCTCGATTTCGCTGGCAAGAGGCATAGATTTCAGGACAGAGGATCTGAAGGAAGCCGGGAAGGCCATCGGAGCGATCAGAGCGGGGCATATGACCCTGATGATCAGGGCAGGCGTCTCCCCGGAAGACATCCGCACCATGTATATGGCCGGCGCATCCGGAACATATGTGGATCCGGTGAAATCCAAAGGCGTCGGGATGATCGTCCCCGGATGCGGAAGGGCGGTCCAGGTCGGGAACACATCCCTGGAACTGGCCAGGGACATAGCTCTGGACCCCGGGAAGCTGGACGGTCTCAATGTCCTGAGGGACAGGCTGGTCACCGAGCATACGATGTTCGCTTCTTCGGATGTGTTTAGCGATCTGTACGTCTATGAGTACGGGTATTGGACGGAAGGGATGCCGCTTTCCCGCTACAGGCGCGCCCTGGAAAGATACGGGATAGAAAGCTATCTGGACGCCGACGGCCCCATGGATGTGGAGAAGGTCTGCATCAGGGACATCAGGGACATAGGGGAAAGCCTGGAGATAATGGATCTCGGGACTTCCATGAGCGCCTCCTGGGACTGCTCCGGGTGCCTTTCCTGCGTCAGGGGATGTCCCGAGAAGGCTCTCTCCTATGCCGGCGGCGAATTCTCGGTGCTCACCGGAAGATGCCTCGGCACGGCCTGCAGAAGATGCGAGGAAGGCTGCCCTGAGCACGCGTTCGATTATTCGGCCTTAAGGCTCCGAAACCGGCCCAGCCATCCAGGCTTCCGATTTCCGGCGTATCCAGGCGGCTGTTCCCGGCCTCAGATGCGATCAGAGGCCTTTTTTCCCCTATCGGGAATAAAAGCCATCGCCATGTTTATAACGTTCCATTTTAATCCATTCCAAAATGACCATATTGCTGGCCTACGACGGAAGGCCGAACTCCGAGAAAGCTTTGGATTATGCGATAAAGCATTCGGCATGCTATTCCGAGCCGCTTTACATTCTGACCGTGGTGTCGAGGGATCAGGCAGACCCTTCGGATCCCGATCCCGCTGTGAGGGAATACATGGAGGCGGCCGTGGAGAAAGCCGCGTCCGAGGGGGTGTCCGTCCACACGATGATCGAAGTGGGGAAGCCTGACGAAACCGTCCTGGAAGTCGCCGGGCTCTATATGTGCGACACCATAATCGTGGGGAGGTCCAGCAGATCCTCCCTGGACAAGCTGTTCCTGGGGAGCGTCTCCAATTATGTCGTGAAGAACGCGGAATGCACCGTGATCATCGTCGGCGATCCCTGAATGGGAAATGACCCGGGAAGCCCCGGGCCTGATAAAAGGGAAAATAGCCGCGGAAGCGGCCGTTTGTCCGTTCATTCGCTTCTGATGACCTTCTCCATCAGGCTCTGCGATTTCGAGATTTCTTCCTCGGTCATCGTCAGGTCGTTGTGGAGCTTGTATTCCTTGCTCTCGTCCTCGCACTTGACGTCGGCCGTCAGGATGCCTTCCTCGGTGGCGATGAACGTGACCTCGATGGGCGTATTCTTGCTGGTTCCCGGGGGAAGCTCCATGGTGAAGTCTCCGATGGGGGTTCCGTCGTCGGTATCGGTTTTGTGGCCCTCCTCGTTGTTGAGGGCGGCGCTCTCGAAGATCTCCACTTTGATGGAGCTCTGATCGTCCTCCACGGGATAGTAGATCTTGGTCTTGGTGATCGGAAGCGTCTCGTTCCTGAAGATGAGGTTCGATATCTTCTCCGATCCGTCCTCGTAGATGGCCTTGATCCCGAAGGTCTTGCTGAGCACGTTCTTGATGGTGACCTTTCTGGGCGGCTCGTCGCCTTCGCCGATGGCGGGGGCTTCCCCTCTGGCTTCGAGATCGGTGATCATGAGGGAGCGGGCGTAGAGGGACGCTCCCTTTGCCACGGACTGGTCGGGATCGTAGATCTTTATGTCTTTGCCGGGGAAGTTCGCGGCGATGGCGTTCTTGACCTGGGGCATCCTGCTGGATCCTCCGACGAGGATGATCTCGTCTATGTCGTCCATGGTGAATGATTTGGATTCGAGAACCCTGTGTATGATGTCGATCGTCTGCAGGAGGTTGGCTTCGGATCTGCTCTCGAACTCGTCGCGGTTGATGTTGAACACATATTTGTGGCCGTCCACGGTGAGCGTTCCCTTGGTGTTCTCGGCGGTGGAGAGCCTCTTCTTTATGGTCTCCGAATCATAGGCCAGGGTCTGCATTATGTCCGGGTCCTCTTTCAGTGCGTTCTTGTCGGTCCCCGACTCCTCCGCGACTTTCTCGAGGATTATGTCGGTGAGGTCCGCGTCCCAGTCTTTGCCTCCCAGATACATGGCGCCGTCGGTGGCTACGGTGGAGAACTCTCCCCTGTCGATCTCGAGGACGGTCACATCGAAAGTCCCGCCTCCGAGGTCGTACACCAGGACCCTCTCCTTTTTGTCCTTGGGCTCCCCGTATCCGAAGGCGATGGCGGCGGCTGTGGGCTCGTTGATGAGGTACACTTCCTTCAGGCCGGCGATGATCCCCGCGGTCTTGGTCTGGTCCTTCTGGTTCTCTCCGAAGTAGGCGGGGACGGTGATAACGGCGCGCTCAAGGGTGCATCCGTGGTTCTCCTCGAAGTCGCCGATGAGCTTCCTGAGGATCATGGCTGACAGCTGGGTGGGATTGTATGAGTTCCCGTCGATGGTAACGGAGTAGTCCTGCCCCATGCTTCTCTTGATGGCGGTGATGACCCTTTCCGAGGGATACATGAGAGCCTGGTCTTTGGCGGAATTCCCGACTACTATCTCGCCGTTCTCGTTGAACAGGATGACGGACGGCGTCGTCTCCCCTTGCTCGTAGTTCTTTTCGACCACGGGGTTGCCATCCTCATCGATGTACGCGAGGCACGAATATGTCGTTCCAAGATCTATTCCGACGCAGTGATCCGTCATTCTATTTCCTCCTGCTTTGTCTCTTCTTCGGAAGCGGTTTCTGAAACGGTTTCCGGGGCTGCCTCCGGCTCCGGCTCGGGATCCTTCCCGGCGCCTGTCATGCTCTCGCACAGCCTGTGCACGGTGACCTTCTCTTTTATGAGGATCTTGTTCCCGAGCTTGTATCCGTCCGCTTTCCTCTCGGCGACCATCCCGTTCTTTTCCGGGTCGTCCGTGGGGATAACTCCGACTATGCGCTGATGCGTGGTCTTAAGTCTGTCGTATGGGAAGGGGCCGATGTACACGCCCCCGTCGCACAGTATGTTCTCGAGGTCCACCATGTACGCCTCGAAGGATGACAGGACGTCCTCGGCGGTCATGGCATCCATCTTTTCCCTGATGCTGACGCACAGCTTCAGGAAATCCTCCCTCATCATCGCCACCTGCTCCATCGCCCTGGCGAATCTCTTGTCCGCCAGTTCGGCGTCGCGCCTTTCCACGGCGGCGATTATGGTCTTCATCTGCTCCCTCGATGTCATGTATGGGGACAGATCCTGCTTCTCGGGCTCTTTCTCTCTGAGCTCTCTGATCTCCGAGACGATCTCGACGGCGTCGGCTCCGGCTTTTTCGCGGAGCTCCCGGACGGCCGATTCCAGGGGTTCCAGGTCGTGCTCCGAGTTCCGCAGCGCGGCTCCCATCTCCGAGAGGGCTCTCTCTATGGAATCCAGCCTTTCTTCCATCCTTTCCGCCGCTTCGCAGTCTGATTCCTGCTGCTCTTCGGCTTCGGGAAGCTGCGCGTCCGGTTCGGAAGCTCTGTGGCCGTTCATGATGAAACTCACAAGTTTGTTCTCTTTTTCACCGCTCATTCCATTCCTTTCCTGTTGAGGAGCCATATGAATGGGTCTTCGACTCTCATGGGCATCACTCCGCGCAGGAGATCCTCGCCCTCCGGGTTGTTTCCCAGGGCGGACACTGCGAAGTAGCAATGGTCTGCGAACCCGTTCACCTTCTGTATGAATTCTTCTCCCGCGGCCCTTCTGAGATACTCTTCGATTTCCGCGTCGATCTGATCGAAGTTCTCCCTGTCGAAGGTCCCGGTCTCCCTCGGGATGCGGACCGCCGATCCCGGCGACAGAAAGATCGCGTCTTCCTCGTCGTTCTTCGCCGGTTTCAGAAGCAGATCGCATTTGGTGAGCGCGACGGCAAGGGGTATGTCGATGCGTGCGTTGGGATTCAGCCCCTCCCTTTTGCCGCGTATTATGTTGATTATCATGCTGAGGGTCTCGGACGCGCTCCCGGCTACCGGGGGCAGGTCCTCCAGGTGGATGCGGTCCCTGATGTATTTGATCTGGAGGGGATCCACCAGATAGACTATCCCGGAGGCGTTGGCGATGAGGTTGTCCAGATTGGTCTCGGCGGCTCTGTCCGTGCCCTGCAGATCCTCCCCCGCAGTGTCGATGAACGCGAAAGTGTGGACTATCTGCTTCCCGCCCACTTTCATGTTGAGATAGTAGATCAGAGGCTCCCTGGAGTCCTCGGACGCGTCGTAGGGCGCGGTGGATGGCAGCTTCTTCTTGGCGGTGAAGAGAGGGTTGCCGTAGATCTCTCTGTATCTGTCTATCGTCGAATCGCCGGCCGGGTTGAACACCGCGCCGAATTCGTTGGCGACGGTGTTGCTGAGCCTGTTTATGAGGACCCCGATGTAGTGGCTTTTCCCGACCCCTTTGGGTCCGAGCACGACGAAAATCTTGTTCCCGCTCTCCTCGGCCCCGGGCGGTATCTCGCTGTGGCAGTACGGGCAGAGGCGAACCGACACCAGCCTCCTGCACATGTCGCATTCCATGG
>JAEEJP010000108.1 GCA_016281925.1 Methanomassiliicoccaceae archaeon | reverse complement strand
GGATATTCCTTCCCCCCGTGGGAAACCGAGGCCGGGACCGTAAGATGAGCCATCGGCTCGGAGAATCCGACCAGAGTCGCGTCCGCATCGCCGGACCAGTCCACCTTGTATACCAGACCGCCGGAGACGAACGTGAAGCCGTCCGTCACGCGCTGGAGCACGCAGCAGCTCCCCTCGTACGCATATCCGCTCAGGCCGGCCGCCGTGCAGTCGAGAGGGTCCCCTCTTTCGTCCAGGAACCTGATCCCGTAGAACGCGTTCTCCCCGATGGAGGACACGGAGTCCGGAATGGCTACGCTGGTCAGCGCAGTGCAGCCGCTGAACGCGCTGCGCCCGATGCTCATAACCGAATCGGGGATCTCTGCGGAAGCGAGCGAGGAGCATCCGAAGAAAGCGTACGCCCCTATCTCTCCGAGGGAATCTCCGAAGCTGACGCTTTCCAGCGACCCGCAGCGGGCGAACGCCTTCATCCCTATTTCGGATATGCCTCCCAGATCGGCGGATACCAGATCGGCGAGGCCGTAGAAAGCTTTGGGGCCTATACCGGAGATTGTGTAGTTCTTGTCCCCGTAGGATACTTCCGCAGGAACTTTCAGATGCGTGATCGGCTTGGTGTAGCTGACAAGGATCACATTCGATTCGATGAACTGGTCCGCCTTGAACACAAGTCCGTCAGAGATGAATGTTGCATCCGTCATGCGCATCAGTACGCCGCCGCTGCCTTCGTAGTCATACCCTCTGAGACTCTCCGGCGTATGGGGGAGATTTTTCCCGCCCTCGTCCAGGAACCTGATCCCGTAGAATGCGTCGCGCCCTATCGCGCTCACGGAGTCCGGGATGTTTATGGATGCAATGGATGTGCAGCCGGAGAACGCAGAATAATCGATGAAAGTCACAGAATCGGGGATGGAAACGGAGGCCAGGGATGTGCATCCGTGGAACGCGCACCACGATATTGATTTGACCGAATCGGGGATTGTGACGGAGGCCAGGGATGTGCAGCCGTAGAACGCGGACTCCCCGATGGACGTTACCGAGTTAGGGATGGTGACGGAGGCCAGGGATGTGCAGCCGTAGAATGCGCTCCACGATATTGATTTGACCGAATCGGGGATTGTGACGGAGGCCAGGGATGTGCATCCGTAGAATGCGCTGGACGATATTGATGTGACCGAATCGGGGATGGTGACGGAGGCCAGGGATGTGCAGCCGTAGAATGCGCTGGACGATATTGATGTGACCGAATCGGGGATGGTGACGGAGGCCAGGGATGTGCAGCCTCTGAACGTGCTGTCCCCAATGGACTTGACCGAATCGGGGATGGTGACGGAGGAGAGGGATGTGCAGCCGGAGAACGCATAATCTCCGATGGACTCGACCGAGTTCCCGATGTCTACGGATGACAGGGATGTGCAGCCGTAGAATGCGTTGGTTCCGATGGACCTGACCGAATCGGGGATGGTGACGGAGGCCAGGGATCCGCATCCGTAGAATGCGCTGGATGATATTGATGTGACAGAATCGGGGATCTCAGCGGAGGCCAGGGAGCCGCATCCGAAGAAGGCATACGCCCCTATCGCTTTCAGGGAATCGCAGAAGACTACGTTTTCCAGCGATTCGCAGCGGGCGAAGGCCTTCATCCCTATCTTGGAGACGCTCTCCAGGTCGGCGGAGACCAGATCGGTGAGGCCGTAGAAGGCCTTGGGGCCTATGCCGGTAACCGCGTAGTTCTTGCCCCCGTAGGATACTTCCGCAGGAACCGCCAGATGCGCCACCGGCTCGGTATAGCCTACTAGGACGGCATCCGAGCCGCCGGACCGGTCCGGCTGGAACACCAGCCCGTCAGAGACGATTGTTGCATCCGTCATGCGCATCAGCACGCCGCCATGGCCTTCGTAGGTGTATCCACCGAGGCCTTCCGGCGTATGGGGGAGAATGGCCCCGTTCTCATCCATGAATGTGATCCCACGGAAAGCATCCTGCCCCATCTTTTTCAGGGAGCCAGGGATATGCACGCTGGAAAGCGAGGTACAATTAAGGAATGCTTCCGCTCCGACGGTAGTTACCGTATCGGGGATGGCGACGGAGGCCAGGGATGTGCAGCCAGCGAACGCGGACCCCCCGATGGACTTGACCGAATCGGGGATGGCGACGGAGGCCAGGGATGTGCAACGAGCGAACGCGGCATATGATATAACCGTGACCGAATCGTGGATGGAGACCGATGAGAGCGATTTGCAACCCCAGAACGCCCAGTCCCCGATGGACTCGACCGAGTCCGGGATGGCGACGGAGGCCAGGGATGCGCATCCGTAGAACGCGCTGTCCCCGATGTCCGTGACCGAGTTTCCGATGTCTACGGAGGCCAGGGATGTGCAGCCTCTGAACGCGCAGCGCCCGATGGACTTGACCGAATCGGGGATGGCGACGGAGGCCAGGGATGTGCAGTAGTCGAAAGCATAATCCCCGATGGAGGTGACAGAATCGGGGACTGCATACTCGGCATCCCGCTTTCCTGCGGGATATGTGATAAGGGCCGTTTTGTTTCTGTCGAACAGGACGCCGTCCTCTGAGCTGTACGTTTCGTTGTCGGCGCTTACGGATATGGAGGCCAGGGATGTGCAGTATTCGAAAGCATAATCCCCGATGGACTCGACCGAGTCCGGGATGGCGACGGAGGCCAGGGATGTGCAGCCAGCGAACGCGGACCCCCCGATGGACTTGACCGAATCGGGGATGGCGACGGAGGCCAGGGATGTGCATCCGTAGAACGCCCGGCCGCCGATGGAACTTACGGAGCTTCCGATGGCTACGCTGGACAGGGATGCGCAGCCTCTGAACGCAATTTCCCCGATGGACTCGACCGAATCGGGGATGGCGACGGAGGCCAGGGATCTGCATTCGTAGAACGCGCTCCTTCCGATGGATGTAACGCCCTCCCCTATCGTCACGGATATGATGGCGGACGTTCTCCAGGGACGATTCCATTCGAAATCGTTCATGCTCCCCTGCCCCGAGACGGTCAGGTTGCCGCTGCCGTCGAGGTACCATCTGAGGTGGTCCCCGCACGTCCCCGACGAGGCGGCGTCGCAGTCTTCGGAGGCAGCCAACGGAAGCACGGCCAGCAATGCAGCGGCCGCCAGCGCTGCGGACAGCGCAAAACCCCATTTGTGCCGTCTGAATGCCATGGTTTGATTTATTTTATGGAGATTCATAGCAATACATTTTATTTGCCAAATAAAAGTATATTTCCCATTCCGTCGCCACCGGGGCCCGGGCATTCTGTCAGTTTCTTTCTTTGGCGGGAGCACGGGCTTCAAGCTCCGGAGATGCTGGCCGGTCATGCGCCACCGGATTCCGCTCACAACTCGCTTATGGCTATGAGAATCTGGCCCCGGAGAATTGCGGTTCTGTATTTCGCCGATCAAATTCTTCATGGCCGCCTCATCTTGAATCGAAACCGCTGGCACAGAGACTTATTTATCCATTCGCCGATTGCCCTGCATGGCTGTTGCCGAGATTTT
>JAEEJP010000107.1 GCA_016281925.1 Methanomassiliicoccaceae archaeon | reverse complement strand
TGACTATCACTCTGTTCATTGGGCGTCGGATTCCGAAGGTCTTATAGGTGCGTATTCCAAGGCTTCCTTCAGGGCAGCAAGGCTGGCCTCTATGATGTTGACCGATACCCCGACGGTGGTCCAGTCTTCCCTGCCGTCCGTGGACCTTATCAGGACGCGGACCCCGGTCTCCGTGCCTCCCTTCTCGTCCAGGACGCGGACCTTGTAGTCGGTGAGCCGGATGTTCGCCAGCTCCGGGTAGAAGCATTTCAGGGCTTTCCTGAGGGCGTTGTCCAGGGCGTTCACCGGGCCGTTCCCGTCCGCCGCCGTGTGCTCTATGTGCCCTTTGCCGTCGGATACCTTGACGCTGGCCTCGGAAAGCGTGCCGTCGCCGATGCCGTCGTCGGTGTACACTCTGAACCCCACGATCTCGAACATGGGCTCGATCTCGCCTCTGAGCCTCATGACCAGAAGCTCGAAGCTGGCGTCCGCTCCTTCGAACTGGTATCCCCTGGATTCCAGGTCCTTGACTATGCCCATGATCTCGGCGTCGTCGTTCCCTTTCCTCATCCCGAGCTGCCTCAGCTTCTCGGCGATGCTGGCTCTGCCGCCCATGTCCGAGACCAGGATCCTGCGGCTGTTGCCCACCGACGCCGGGTCTATGTGCTCGTATGTGCGGGGGTCTTTGGAGAGGGCGGAGGCATGCAGCCCGCCTTTGTGGGCGAACGCTCTGCCGCCGACGTAAGGCATGCCGGGGTTCGGGACCATGTTGGCCACTTCTCCCACGTATCTCGACAGCTCGGTGATCTTCGAGACGTCTATCCTCCCGATGTCGGCGCCCATCTTGAACGCCAGATTGGGTATCACGGCGCACAGGTTGGCGTTTCCGCACCTTTCGCCGATTCCGTTGACGGTCCCCTGGACCATCTCGCATCCCGCCCGGACCGCGGCCAAGGTGCATGACGTAGCCATGTCGGAATCGTTGTGGCAGTGTATGCCAAGTTTCGCCTCCAGCCTCCCAGACACTTCCGACACTATGTTTCCGATGTCCTCCGGCAGGGATCCGCCGTTGGTGTCGCAGAGCACTATCCATTCCGCGCCCGCTTTCTCCGCCGCCGAGACGGCCTCCATCGCATATCCGGGATCCGATCTGTATCCGTCGAAGAAGTGCTCGGCATCGAACATCACCCTTTTGCCGGCGCCCCTGAGGCAGGAGACGCTCCCTGATATCATGCGGAGGTTCTCCTCCAGGCCTATGCCCAGAGCTTCGGTGACGTGGAAATCCCATGTCTTGCCGACTATGCAGCACCATTCCGCCTTGCATGCGGCCAGAGCCCTGAGGTTCGGGTCGTCCTCCGGCGGGATCCCGCACCTGGCAGTGCTTCCGAACGCGACAAGCTCCGAGTTCCTCAGCCTCTCGTCCGAAGCTTTCTCGAAGAATTCGTCGTCCTTCGGGTTGGATCTGGGCCATCCTCCCTCCACGAAATCCATCCCGAATTCGTCCAGCTTCTCCAGGATGTCCAGCTTGTCGCCGCTGGAGAACGATACCCCCTCGGTCTGGGAGCCGTCCCTGAGGGTCGTGTCATAGATGTAAACTCTTCCCATCTGTTCGGAGCCTTCTGTCAGCTATGGCTATGAGGTCGCTGAGGATCGCCGAAGCCGTCTCCGTGCGCCCTGCGCCCCTCCCCGATACGGTCACGGGCCCGGCGAGGTCGGTGATGATCTGCGCCGTGTTCAGGGTTCCGGATATGCTCAGGGGATGGCCTTTGGGGATCAGCCTGGGGCCGACCTCCAGCTTGCTTTCGGTCACCTCTCCTATGAGCCTTATGACCATGTTGCGGGAGGCCGCCATCGCAACGGCTTCGTCGGTTATCGAAGTGATCCCGGTGATCCTCACGTCATCGAATTTCACATCTCTCCCGAAAACGGAATTGGCGAGGATGACGACTTTGCAGGCCGCGTCATACCCTTCGATGTCATTGGTCGGGTTGGTCTCGGCGTATCCGAGCTGCTGGGCCTCTTTGAGCGCCTGGTCGAATGGCTGGCCTTTGTCCATTTTGCTCAGGATGTAGTTGCATGTGCCGTTGAAGATCCCGCGTATCGATGTTATTTTTTCTCCGACCAGGCCTTCGGTGCACAGGTTGATTATGGGCATGGCGCCTCCGACTGAGCCTTCGTATCTCAGCAGGCATCCGTTCTTCTTCGCCAGATCCATGAGCTCCCTGTATCTGAGGGCCAACGGCCCTTTGTTCACCGTAATGACGTCTTTGCCGCGTTCCAGGGCGCAGGTTATGTTCCCCAGCCCGGCGCCGCCCGTCTTTATGTCGGTGGGGCTGACCTCCACCAGGACGTCGTAATCGCATTCCGAGAGGACATCTCTGGGGTCGGAATACTCTTTACCGCCCACTTTCCCGGTCTCTTTTTTGCGTGATACGAGCGAAAGCGGGTCCAATCCCGCAGGATCGCATGCGAAAGTCCTGGAATCCATGGCGCCGATGATTATGATGTCTTTTCCGTATCTTTCCGAGAGGAATTTCTTTCTCGATGCCAGCACTTCCGCGAATCCCTGTCCGACGGTGCCGAATCCGCATATGAATATCCTCATCTCAGACACCTCTCACGTAGGTGATCCCGGATTCCCTGCATTTCCTGTCGAGGAATCTGTCCAGCATCTCCAGGTCCTCTTCGCTGCGGGTCTTGACCGCGACCATCGCGGTGCGCATCGAGGAATTGCCGGCTTTGGACGAATATCTGATGTCGGTGGCGTCCAGATTGACGATTCCCGACGCTTCGCCTATGAGGTCCTCTATCCTCTTCCCGTCGAAGTCCCCTATGAGCATGTATTCCATGGAATATGTCTGATACACCGAGCCCAGCCTGGATATGATGATGTCCTTGGATTTCCAGACGTCCTTCAGCCTGCAGAGCTGCTCCTGCCCTTCGATCTCGAATGTGACGTTGATGCATATCCTGTGGTTCACTATCTTCTCGCGGTTGTGGACGACTTCCACTATGTTGCCGTCGAGCAGAGATATGGGCTCCAGAGACCCCACCAATTGGCCTGGGAGGTCTTTCACGAAGAGTTCGGCGTTCACAATCATATTCCGCACCGATATGTGTTCCCCATATCCGAACGGATTAATAATCTGTGGCTTAGGAAGCTTGGATGCAGAAGCGCCGAGGGGGAGATTTGAACTCCCGAGGGATAGACTCCCACGAGCTTTCCAGGCTCGCGCCTTACCGGGCTGGACCACCTCGGCTTCGAAGGGGAGGAACTGATAGTTGCATTAATACTTTTTGCATCCCTCGTCGGCGGAGGCTCTGTGTCGCCCCAGCCAGTCCACGTCCGAGCGGAAATCGCTCAGATGCCGGCGGGTTTCCCTGCATTCGGACAGATGGTCGGTGTCTATCCTCATGACAGAGATGCATTCCTCTTCCCCGCAATCCGCTATCTTGTTTCCGAGAGGGTCGAAGCCGCGCGAGCACCCGTGCATCTCGAGGTTTCCCATGGTCCCGATGTTGTTTATGAACGCTATGTAGGATACGTTCTCCACCGCTCTGGCGGGGAGCACGGCATCGAAGAACGGCTTCGAAGGCTTGGCCGACGCGGCGCAGCATATGTTCACGGAAGCGCCGTTCAGCGAGCATCCGTGGAGGATCTCCGGAAAGAATATGTCATAGCATATGCACATCCCGAATTTTATGCCCCGGTACGAGCCCATGGCGCGCCCGTTTCCGGCCGCGAAGCCGTCCTCGGAGTATATCCCGAATCTGGCCAGATGCGCTTTGTCATAGCAGGAGACGCCGTCGGGAGACAGGAAAAAGCATCCATTGTATGTTCTGCCGCCGTCCCATCTGGGCGCGCCGACGGCCGCGGCTCTGCCGGCGGATTCGCATGCGAGGCGGACAGAACGCAGCGCTTCCTCCGTTTCCTCCCTAAGCCCCGAGATGTCGGAGCCGTATCCGGTCAGGAACATCTCCGGGAACGCGAGCACATCGGCGTCCGCGGTCTCCAGAAGCTCGCAGATTGCTTCGGCGTTGGTCTTCGGGTCGCCCGGCTCCGGAGCCAGCTGGCACAGCCCCAGCCTTATGATCATGCTTACCGGACCTGCGGACATCTTATAAGATTGTGTTCCGATAGGGGACCGATGTCCGGAGTCAGCATACCCAACATAACGCCCGAAGATGTCGACGGGATTCTCGGTTTCATCAGGAAGGCAGTGGAGAGAATAGGCTGCAAAGGCGTGGTCATAGGAATAAGCGGAGGGATAGATTCCGCCGTAGTAACCAAGCTGTGCGTCGACGCCATCGGCCCGGACAAGGTCCTGAACGTATTCATGCCGTCGAGGGTGACCCCGGCCGCGGATTACAAGACTACGGCCGAGCTCTGCGCCGACTTCGGGACCGAGTACAAGGTCATAGACATCCAGCCGGCCGTAGACGCCCTGGCTGCGGTCCTTCTGACCGGAAAGGAGACCCCGTTGGAAAGGGGGAACATATCGGCCAGATGCAGGATGATAGTCCTCTACAATCTCGCCAAGAAGAGGGACAGCATAGTCGTGGGGACATCCAACCAGAGCGAGATTATGATGGGATATTTCACCAAATTCGGCGACGGCGCATGCGACATGACTCCGCTGGCCAACATGTATAAGACAGAGGTCAGGCAGATTGCGAAGCTCATCGGGATCCCCCAGGAGATCATCGACAGGCCCCCGTCCGCCGGGCTCTGGGAAGGCCAGACCGACGAATCTGACATGGGCATAAAATATGCCGATCTGGACAGGATACTGTACTCCATGGAGCAGGACAGGTCCGACGCGCAGATAGAAGCGGATACGGGCATCTCCAAGGACGTGGTCGCCGGGATACGCGCCCAGGTGGAGTTCATGGAGCACAAGAGGCTTCTGCCCATCCGTCCGGACGATTTCTGAACTAAAAAGCCGGAGCGGGGAAGGTCCCTCCGCTCCGGAAAGATTCTCAATGGCCGCAATGGCAGGAGTGCTCTCCGCCTTCGTGGCTGTGGCATTCGGTGTCCGGATCGTAGCTGAGCTTTCCGTCTAGATAGGCTTGGACGCAGGCGTCGGCATTTCCGCTCGCCCCGGGCAGGAGCTTTATCCCGCTGCTTTCGATCATGTTCCTGGCCCCGCCGCCGATCCCTCCGCAGATGAAGGTGTCCACGCCGTTGTCCAGGAGGATCTGCACGAGGCCCCCGTGGGAGAGGCCGCCGTTCCCGATGACGGCCGAGGAAGAGATCTTCCCGTCTTCTATGTCGTAAATCTTGAAGCTCTCCGTCCTTCCGAAGTGCTGGAAAACTTCGCCGTTCTCATATGCCACGGCTATCCTCATGGTATCGGCCGAACGACCGGGGGGTTCCGCTTTAAATCTGTCGATTCCGGAGGCATTGTTTCAGGGGTGTGAACCTCGTTCGATCCTCGATACCGAGACGTTTCCCTGGGCTTTGGCCGCGCTTCTCCTGACCTCGCCCTCTATCTCGCCAGCTTTGGACGGGTCGCAGTCTATGACGAATCTCTTGGTCTGGAACATGAGCGCGGCGCCGTTCACCCCGGGCATCCTCTGTATATGTGCCTCGATTTTGTCGGCGCAGTCCCTGCATTCCAGTCCTGCCATGAATAGGACCATCTTCATGCCTGCCGCAATGCGCAATCAGCTTATTATAAAGCGCTTTGACGTAGGCCATGGCGGCGGAGCAGAATATCCTGGGCCCGAAGACGTTCCTGGGGATGGTCATACTTCTGGGGATGTTCGGCCCGATATCTACCGATATGTACCTTCCTGCGCTGCCGGAGATGGCTTCCGATCTGGGGGCTGACGCCGCCGCCCTCAACGCCACGCTATACGGGTTCATGTTCGGGATGGCGGCCTCGATGCTTTTCATAGGTCCGCTGAGCGACAGATGGGGGAGGAAAAGGCCTCTGGCGGTCTGTCTTGCGATGTACGCATCGGCGTCCGCTGCTTGCGGGCTCTCGGGGGACGTCTGGTCGCTGATAGCCTTCAGGATAGTCCAATCCATAGGGGCAGGCGCTTCCATAACGATGTCCGCGGCGTTCATCAAGGATTCCTACGAAGGTTCCGTCCGCATGAGGGTCCTGAATATAAACGCCGCCGTCCGCGTTCTGGGGCCGATGCTGTCTCCGATAATCGGGGCGGCTTTCATTTCCGTCTGGGGCTGGAGGTCCACGTTCTACGTTTCGGCCGCGGTCTCCCTGGTCTGCCTGGCGATGGTCCTGCTGGCGACGGAGACGCTCCCGGAGGACGGCAGAGCGGGCAGAGGCTTCGGAGACGTGGCCCGCGGGGCGAAGTCCATAGCATCGGACCGTCCCCTGATGGTATTCATGGTCATGTCCAGCATGATGAATTTCGCGTTCATGGGGTATCTTTCGGTGTCGTCTTACATCTACGAGGGCATGTTCGGATTCGGGGAGTCGGAGTATTCGTTGGCATTGGCGGCCGCCATGCTTTTCGGCACCTCTGGGATGATCGCCATAAACCATGCGACCAAAAACGTCCCCAACCGCAGGAGGCTGCCCATGTATGCCCTTCTCGAGGCGATCCCGGGGGCGCTGATAATCATGTTCGGCAGCCAGTGCTGGTGGGCTTTCTTCCTGTTCTTCCTGCCGTTCATAGTCGGTCTGGCATCGATGAGCCCCTGGGGGATGGGAGTGATGATGGCTAGCCACGACGGAGACAACGGAATCCTGTCGGGGCTGATAAATTTCGTATATTTCACGTTCGGATGCATCGGGATGATGGCATCCACCCTGCCTTTCCCCGATTATGCCGCCGCGCTCGGAAGCCTGATGCTCATAGGCGCGTTGATCTACTGCGCTCTGTGGGCGGCTATGAGGGCGGGAGACATGCGCCTGAAAGGTCTTGAGATGACCGGGTCGGGCGAGATGCCCGAGAGCGGAGAACGCTGACCCAACAGAATCGGTTCTGAAGAGCCGCTTTCGCACTGCGGTATATGTCGTCCGCCGGCTGCAGAGTTACCCAGCCGTCGGCTATCTCCAGAGGTTTGAGCTCCATCTTCTCGCAGATCCTGTTGCATTCCCTGATGAACTCTTCCCTGTCGTCTTCGAGGCCGGTATCTATGATGAGGCCGTTCTGGTATCCCGCGATGGAGAACATCCATTTCATGTAGCTGTCCGGATCGGTGATCCCGAAATACTCTTTGATTTCCGGGGTCATATTTTCCAGCTCCTCGCGCATCTTCATCCCGCCGAAGAATTCCTTCCAGTTGGTCGCGACGGTCGGTATGAGATAAAGCATCCCGGTGTATTCCTTGGTGAGCCTGGTATAATTGGTTCCGCCGCCGATCGCGACTCCGACGCAGTCGTCGCATACCTTCCCGTCGGGGCATTTCATCGTGGATGCCGGTTTGAACCCTTTATCGGCAGCCCATTTCTGTATGTCCCAGCCGAACGAGCCGCACATCCCATAATAGACGGCCACGGAATCGCAGAAAGGCTGGACTTTCTCCACCTGCTCTTCGACCTGGCTTCTGAGCTTATCCGGGAATTCATGGAGCGCCATCGGATTGAAATGTATCACGACGTTGAATTTGGAGCGGTCTATGTCCTGGTATTTGGAATGGAATTTCCATTCGGGAATCAGCTCGTACGGGAATCCGCGCCTGTCTGCTTTCCTTCTGAATGTGGCCGCATCGTCGTTGTCGATCACATACACCGTTTTTTCCTCCGGATCGGACATGAGGCTGTGAAGCAGCTCATTCTCCAGCATCGGACACGCGATGGCGCACAGGATTCCGCTCGTCATATCAATGAGACATGCCGGCTTCTATTAAATTTTGCCGAGAAAGCCATCGGCAGATGCGAAATGACGTCCGGGGAGCCAGGCGGCAGATTGCCTGAAGGATGCAATGGATAAATGAGTGCTCGCGACGGGATTCGAACCCGTGTTGAAGCCTCGAGAGGGCTTCATGATTGGCCGCTACACCACACGAGCACAGCAATCCGCCCATCAATTAATAATATATAAATGTTTTTATCAACGGCATCTGCGGACGTTATCGGCGTTCAGACGCCCCGTGATTCCGCGCCGGCCTATACCGACTCCGTTCCGCATGCGGCTCAATATAGAACTATAGTCTAACCAATCGGAATTTTCAGATTTGGAAAAATGGTAGAACCATAGTCTTACTTACGGTCTTATCTTATGGTAATCCAGCGTGGCCAGATCTCCTGCGGCCATGGCGACGAGCTCGGCGATATGGACCGTCGGGAGGCCGTCCGGGCAGTCTTCGTATCTGATCAGGCACATCGGGCATCCCACGACGATGAACTCCGCGCCGGCGCATTCGGCTTCGCGCTCTTCCATCAGCTTCTCGGATACCGGCGAATATTTCCCGCAGCATCCCATCTTTTCATTCACGATTTCGCATCCCATGGCTTCGGCCACGGCCGCCATCTCTTTCCTGAACTTCATGGCGGAGCACCCGGGCTCGATCGCAACCTTCATCTTCCTGCCGAATCTGGGCAGGGAATCCAGGCGCTCCGCCAGAAACGGTATGATATGCACGGCATCGACTCCCGATTCGTTCAGATCGTCGCTGCAGCCGCAGCAGAGCGCGACCAGGGCTTTCCCTTCAGACGAAGCTCCCATCGACATCTTGTATTTCCGCCTCTCGAATTCGCTCATCTCGCGGAACTGCGGCGGATGCATGCAGCAGGTGTTCCCTTTGAGCTCTCTGCACCCGACCCCTACGGCTTTCATGGCTTTGGACGCGGCATATTCCACGTAAGGGACCTTGCACCTGACCATGCATCCCGGCATGATGTATGCGTCATCCCCAGTCCATTCCGGCTCCAGCTTTCTGGAGGGGACATCGGCAATCGGCTGGGCATAGCCAGTCTCCTTGAACGCCTGCGATACGTGCAGCCCTTTCTCGATGCTCAGAAGATCCCTCATGACGGTGAACGGATCCGTCCTGCGGCAGACTCTGGAGCAGTTCCCGCACGTTATGCATTGGAGGATGTCGCGGTCGTTTCCGATCATGATCTCCTTGGGGTCGCATCCCCCATGCTTCAGCGATGGGCATACCAAGGAGCATTTCCCGCATCCGATGCATTTCATGCGGAGAGAATCGATCTCGTCCTGCAGCGTATTCATGCGTCCGGCTATCGTCTGTGCCCGTATAAACTGATGGCCCGGCCCCTGCCAGGTGCGTATTACGATTATTAACCGGATCCTGCAAAGTTATTAAAATCAGAATCCCTTTGTCAAGACGGGCGATAGGGCGGGAATAGTCAGCATATCGTTGAACGACGAGAATCTGGATTCGCTGGAGAGGATCCAGAAAGCTTATGGCCTCAGCGGAAGGTCCGAGGCGGTCCGCGCGTCGATAAGCGCAGCGCTGGCGGATATCCGTGAGATCGAGGCGATGGAAGGGCAGGTGGAAGGCGTTCTCGTAATAGTGCGCAGGAATCACGACGACCCTTGGATGATACGTCTCCAATCGAAGTACGAGACATCCATCAAGACGCAGCTCCATTCCCATCTCAGAGACCACAAATGTCTCGAGGTCATGGTCATCTCCTGCGATGCTCCGGAGCTCCGCGGGATGCTCCAAGACATCAATTCGGAAGGAAAAGCCGACTACGTGAAGTTCGTACGTGGTTGAGCCGTGATATATTTTATTAATAAAGAAAGCATTGCCCTTGGCGGGGATATTTTGCGCGACGGGAGGGATGCAAACGAACGTTCCAATAAGGTGCTAGGCTTTATCAGCGGAGCCATAAGCAAAGGTAAGCAGATGCTCGCCGGAGGGGGCATCAGCGGATCCAAAAAGCTCCAGAGCAGGCCCTTGGATCTCAACCTGTATAGTCTTATCAAAACCCCTGATGGCGAAGTCCATACGTCCAAAAAGGATCCGGAGGACATCATTTACACTCCGTTCAAAGAGCCGCCTATTGTTCCTGAGGCGATAACCGAGAAAGTCGTATCCGCCGAAGAGAAGAATGAGAAGATAAGCAAAGGGACGGATTATGTACAGCCGGCAGTCAAATCCGCTGAAGCCAGCATCAGCAAAGCAATTCCGACCAGAGTCAGAAAAAGCAGCGTAGACGGCCTGATACGGACCAATAATACGTTCACAAGCATCAATCCGAACGATATAAAGATAAGAGCTGGCACGAATCCCAATCCGGAATGGGCTATCGGCATCAGGGGTGTCGAAGACAACGGCGGAACGGGAGCCGCTCATGGCCGCGGAAATGAAGGCATTCCGAAAGACGCGCCCAAGACAGGTTCTGACGGTTTGAAAGCTACGGAACCGGATTCCATCGGGGCGCCCCAGAAAGACGCCCTCATATCGAACCCCGGCTCTGTCGCAGTCGACGTGCCGGAGAAGCCCCCCATAGAGGAGGAGAAACCCATCTCGGGCCCCGGTATGGTGCCTGAGGGTGCCGGAGAGGTCCAGAACCCCGGCTCTGTCGCAGTCGACGTGCCGGAGAAGCCCACCATAGAGAAAGGGAAGCCCATTTCGGGTCCCGTCGCAGTCGACGTGCCGGAGAAGCCTGACGCGGAAGAAGATGAGGTCATATACGTCGGTCCCGGCTTGGTGCCTAAGGGTGCCGGAGCCATTCCGAAATCTTCTGCCAAGGCCGCTTCTGCCAAGGCTGTCGATGTGCCCGATATGCCGGCCGCCGAAGACAAAGGCGGAGAAATCCGGGCGGGCATCCCCATGACAGGCTCTGTCGGCGCGAAGCCAGCGGAATCCGAATCGATTTGGAAGAGGTTGGTGGTCCCCAAGCTCAGGACCGTTTTCCTTCCTCCGTCTGCGGGCGCTCTCATGCTTTCTGCGCCGACTTCGGATTGCGTTTCCGTACCCGTTTCCGTACCCGTGGAAGCGCACTCGGAGAGGGTTATCAAGCTCGGCCCTGCAGGCGTCATGTATGCCACTCCGAGCACTATCATCATCGAGCCCAGAGCAGAACCCGTCCCTATCATCAAGGAAGAGCCAGTTCAGAACGCAGCTATTGCCGGCACGGTAAAACCGATCAGTAAAGAAGTCGCGGCCGGGGATGACATCAAGCCGAAGGAATCCAAGATCAATGACGGAACCAAAAAGGATGACGGCGAGATCATCAGGCCGCCCACTCTTACGGTCATCAAAGGGAACGCTCCTAAACTGAAGAAAACAGGGGTTCCCGAACCTATCAAGTCCAAAAAGTCTGATGTCATAAAGGGCATTAAAGAGAGCACTTTCGATCCCAACAGTGTCGAGACAATCAAATTGACTCCTCCGAAAAAGCGCAGGGCCAGAAGAGTCGGCGGTTCAGCTCCGAAAAGCATCGCTGAGCTGGAGAAAGAGCACTTGAAATCGATCACCGAGACCAAAGCCAAGCCTGCGGCCGAGGAAAAGGCTCCCGAAACGCTCAACAAGATCATGCTCGAATCCAGGGAGAATGCCGAGCTCGAAAAGAAATGCGCCGAAGCCATCGAAGACGCTCCTGCCGAAATTCCGAAGACGGATGTCGTGATCCCGTCTATACCTGTCGCCAAGCTTCCGCCGATACAGGTGGAGGATGAGGTCGCCGATATCATGCGCTTCGTGGTTCCGGATCTGGATTTCGAAGACCGCGTGGAGGAAGACTCCTGCTGGGATTTCGAGGACGGCATAGAGGAGACTCTGTTCGCTGTCCCGAAGAAAAGCAAGTCCGGCGTGGTTTTCTCCTTCGGCGGCGTCGAAGGGGAAGGCTGCGTCCGTTTCAGCTTCGGATGCATGTGATGTACGGGGGGCCCCGCCCTCCACCCTGCATCATTCTGCAGGATGATTCTGAAGGGTTATATCCCAGCCGCACATCCTTATAAGAATGAATCACTCAGAGCATATTGCCGGGAAGGTTTTCGACGGCGAGAGGGCGCTTTACAACATCGAGGACGCCCGCATATCGGATTGCGTATTCGCCGGCCCAGCGGACGGCGAATCGGCTCTGAAGGAAGCGCGCGGCATAGAGGTGTCCGGATGCCGCTTCGAGCTCCGCTATCCCTTGTGGCATGCCAGGGATTTCTCCGTCAAAGGCTCATCGATGGGGATCACCTGCCGCGCGGCGCTGTGGTATTCTTCCGGCGGGATCATATCCGATTCGGAATTGCGCGGGATCAAAGCTGTGAGGGGATGCGACAGCATCTCCATCGAAAGGTGCCGCATAGATTCCGATGAATTCGGATGGAAGTCCTCCGGGATAAGCGTCGCCGATTCAGAAATACGGTCCGAATATCTTTTCCTGGATTCCAAGGGCCTCCGCATGGAAAGAACCGGGATGAAAGGCAAGTACTCGTTCCAATACGTCGAAGGCGCGTCGATCGAAGGCTGCGCTTTGGATACGAAGGATGCGTTCTGGCATTCCAAAGGTGTGACTGTACGCGATTGCGACGTCAAAGGCGAGTATCTGGGCTGGTATTCGGAGGATCTGACGCTTATAGACTGCAGGATATCCGGCACCCAGCCTTTCTGCTATTGCAAAGGTCTGAAGCTCAGAGGCTGCACCATGGAGGGCTGCGACTTCTCTTTCGAGTATTCGGATGTCGACGCGGAGATCGTCGGGACGGTGGATTCGGTCAGGAACATACTTTCCGGCACCGTGGCCGCGGACGGTTTCGGGGAGATCATCGAGGGCGATGCTGCCATGGAATGCAAAGGGAAAGCCGTCGTCCGCGGCTCTCAGTAAGGCGGCTGTAAGAATCTTTTTTATGTTTAATCCAATGCCACAGGCATGGAACTCATGCTTCAGCTCCTGTTTACCATGGCAGTGCTGTTCATATGCGCGCGCATAGGTTCAGCATTGGTGAGCAGGTTCGGATTGCCCGGGCTGATCGGGGAGATCGTCATGGGGATCGTCATTGCCAACCTTTCCTTCGGGGACTGGTCTTTGCTTTCTGCCCTCGATATAGTCATCCCAGGTCCGGGCGAAGAGGCGACATCAGGAAGCGACATATATACCGTCGTAACCGTGTTCGCCGAGCTCGGCGTGATATTTCTTCTGTTCTCGGTCGGTCTGGAGACCAAAGTCAGCGATCTGCTCGGGTCGGGGAAAGCCGCGCTCCTGGCGGCCGTCCTCGGGGTTCTCCTTCCGTTCATGTGCGGCATAGCCATAATCATGGCCGTGGACGGCAGCATGAACCACGCCCTGTTCATGGGTGCGGCCATGGTCGCCACGTCCGTAGGGATAACCGCGCGCATAATCAAGGACATGAAACTGATGGATACCCGCGAGGCGCGCATAATCATCGCGGCAGCGGTCATAGACGACGTTCTGGGCATGATAGTGCTCGCGGTCGTCAACGGGATCGCCGGCTCCGGGGAGATCTCCATCTTAGACATAATCACCATCACCTTGCAGGCGGTCGTTTTCGTCATCTCGGTAATACTGATCTGCAAGCACATCATCCCGAGGCTCTACGATTATTTCCGCAACAGGTATGACAGCAAGGTCAACAAAGGGAAAGTCCCCTATTCGGTCAATAAGCTGGTCCTCGCGATCATCGTCTGCCTTTCCATGTCCGCGTTCGCAGAGTTCATAGGGCTCGCCGCCATCATCGGAGCGTTCCTCGCGGGGATGCTTTTCGCGGAGTACGCATGGGAATGGGATCTGGAGCACAAAGTGGAGTCCATAACCACTTTCCTCATATCGTTCTTTTTCCTCAACGTCGGTCTCCAGGTGGACATCTTCGCCCTTACCGATGTCACCGTCCTTGTGCTGGTGATCATAATCATATTGGCCGCCCTCATCACCAAATACATAGGATGCGGGATGGGAGCCAAGCTCGGGGACAAGGATCTCGACAAAGACGGCATGAACATCATAGGGGTAGGGATGATGCCCAGAGGAGAGGTCGGAATCATCGTCGCATCCATAGGGCTGTCCAGCGGCGCGATGTCCTCGGAGCTTTATGCCGTCGTGGTTCTGATGTCGGTGATGACTACCATAATCGCTCCTCCGATACTGTCCAAGCTTTTCAGGAAGAAGTATCAGGAGCAGTACAGGATCATGCCTGACGATCGCATATGATCGCCGTGGGGGAAGGCTCTTCCCCCATCCTTTATCGGACGCGTCTCCCGGCGGGAAGATTATTCAGCCATATAACATGCGGCGGCTGGGTTCCGGCGGCTGTCAATACAGATAAATCGGTAGAGACCAATCCGAACACGATGCGTTGTCCGGGAATTCCGGAACGATGCAGACGCAGAGTGATCGCCATGGCCAATCTGAAGAAGCTTACGCTGCTGCATTCCAACGATATGCACGGCGATTTTTTAGCCGAGAATGTCGACGAGAACCTTGTGGGAGGTGTGTCCATGCTTTCCGGGTATGTGAGCAAGGTCCGCCAGGAAGAGAAGAATGTGATCTATGCCATAGCCGGCGACATGTTCAGGGGCTCCATCATCGATTCGGAGTACAGGGGCATATCCACGGTCGAGATCATGAATCTTCTGGGCCCGGACATAGTCACCGTCGGCAACCACGAGGTCGATTACGGGGTCGCGCATCTGCTGTTCCTGGAGAAATGCGCCGAATTCCCGATCATCAACGCCAATCTCCACATCAGAACGAACCACAAGCGTCTGTTCGAGCCCTGCCACATCATACAGATCGACGGGATGAAGATTTTGTTCATAGGGATCCTCACGGAAAAC
Organism: Methanomassiliicoccaceae archaeon; assembly: GCA_016281925.1. Lineage (GTDB taxonomy): Archaea > Thermoplasmatota > Thermoplasmata > Methanomassiliicoccales > Methanomethylophilaceae > Methanoprimaticola. The sequence continues at coordinate 17,356 of JAEEJP010000107.1, read as the reverse complement.
GTCCTGGCCCAATGCAAGACCGACGGGATAATCGGAACTTTCATCAATGTGGAGGATGCGGCCGAGGAGATCGGGAAGATATGCAACACATACAACGCCATCGACATCGATTTCACCGTCCTCCTGACCCACATAGGCTTCGAAGAGGACAAAAGGCTGGCCGCGCTGCTGGATCCCGCATGGGGCGTGGACGTCATCATAGGCGGCCATTCGCACACTTTCCTCGAGGAGCCCTGCGTGGTCAACGGCATCCCTATAGTCCAGGCCGGCGTAGGAACCGACCAGATCGGGCGCTTCGACATAATGATCGACACCGATAACAACTGCATAGATTCCTTTGTCTGGCACCCGATCCCGATCAATTCCAAGAACTGTCCCAGGGACCCATCCATCGAGGAGGTTCTGGGGTCATACAAATCCCGCACCGACGAGAAATACGGCAGGATAATCACCAAGTTCGTGAGGCAGCTGACCCATCCGACCAGGATAAGAGAGACCGAGCTGGGCGATCTGTTCAGCGACGTCATGAAGGATGCCCTCGGCGTGGACATATTCCTTATGGGCTCGGGCAGCATCCGCAACGAACAGCTGGGGCCGGTCGTCACCAAAAGGGATCTGCGCGAGTGCTTCCCGTACGACGATGAGGTCCACATGATTTATGTGACCGGGGCCCAGCTGAAGAGGATGCTGATGCGCATGCTCAGGGACGAGGTGTGGGAAGGCGCCCACTGCGAATTCTATCAGCTCTCCAGGGGCCTGCTGGTGGAGTACGATCAGGCCACCCGTTCCTATCTCAGATTCGAGTTCGAAGGCAAGCCTGTTGAGGATCAGGAGGTGTTCAGCCTGGGGCTCCAGCATTTCCACTTCCTGAACATGAAGGATTCCTTCGGCATCACCGTCGAAGAGGTCAGCGCGAACCGCAAGCCCCGCATAGTGTCCACTTCATGCACGCAGGTCATCGAAGAGGCGCTGCAGGCAGGGCAGCATCAGAATGCGGAAGGAAAAGGAAGGCTTATCCTGCACCTTCTATGATTTTAATGAGGGCTTATGCCCTCTTTCATCGTAAATATGATTCAGGCCGGGCGTCGCGGCAAATCGCGGACAGTTCCCGGATCAGATGGGTGCCAGGGTGTTGGCGAGGAGCACAATGACGATCGCCGCGATGGCGAGTCCTATGACGGTTCTGGGGCTTACCTTGAGGCCTTTGTCGTCTTCGGTATCGAAGTACCTCATAAGACCCGCGGATGACTGGAATCCTGTGTCGTTTTTCTTGGACGCCATGTTCACCCCCATCAAACGATGCTTATATAATCTTTTGTCGGGCCGCTGCGGGCCATAATTACCGAAAATCTCTTTTATAAGAGACAGATAGTGGCGCCCGATTATTATGCACTGGGCAGAGGTCATCGCGGAGAACATAGCCGATAACTGCGACAATCCAGTTATCGCTACGGGCATCAGCCCCACCGGGATCATACACGTGGGAAGCCTGAGGGAGCCGATCACCGGCGAGGCGGTCCGCAGCGCCGTGGAATCCAAAGGGAAAAAGGCCAGGCTCATCTATCTCATCGATTCTTTCGATCCTCTCAGGGAGTGCTATCCGTTCCTGCCCGAAGAATATGAGAAATACGTCGGGATGCCGATCTCCAGGATCCCGTGCCCGTGCGGGAAGCACAGGAATTACGCGCACCACTTCGTCCAGCCCTTCCTGGATGCCGTCAAGTCCTTGGAGATAAACTGCGAGGTCATATGGACCCACGAGCTGTATTCCGAGGGGAAGTTCACCAAGTGCATAGACGACGCGATGACAAAAAGGGATGACGTCATCAGGATTCTCCACGAGGTCACCGGGAAGGAGGAGAACAGGAATTACGCCCCGTTCAAACCTGTCTGCGAGAAGTGCGGCAGGTTCGCCGACCCCGTCCTGGATTCCTACGAGTTCCCTACGGTGGAGTACTACTGCAAATGCGGGTTCCACGGCTTCTGCGACATCAGAACCGGGGAGGGAAAGCTCACCTGGAGGCTGGAATGGCCCGCCAAGTGGACCATATTCGGCACTTCCGCCGAGCCTTTCGGGAAGGACCATGCCGCCGCCGGCGGTTCCTACGATTCCGGGAAGAGGATCGTATCCGAGATCTACGGCGGCAACGCCCCCATACCTATCCCATACGAATTCGTCCAGCTCAAGAACGGAGGGGGCGTAGTCCAGATGCACAAATCCAAAGGGTGCCCCGTCACCGGCCTGGACGCCATCCAGATGACCCCTCCGGAGGTCCTCAACTACATGTTCCTCAGGGTGCTGCCTTCCAGGACCATCGACTACGACTACGGCATGGGGATACTGGACATGGCCGACGAGTACGACAGGATGGAGGCGAAGTATTTCAGCGGGGTATTCAAGGAATCCGAGGAGAATTCCGTCAAGGCGTATGAGATCGCCCAACACAACCACGTCCCCGCGAGCATGCCCGTCCAGGTCCCGTACAGGCATCTGGTCAGCATAGTTCAGATGACCTCCAATTTCAAGGAGGCTCTGGACGTCCTCTCCAGGAACACCAGCTTCCAGGGCGCAACCGACGACGACATCAAGAGGATCTGGCGCAGATGCGACTGCGTCAAATACTGGCTCAACGGATTCGCGCCGGACGCGGTCAAATTCACCGTCCTCCAGACCGTCCCGAATTCCGGGGAGATCACCATGAACGAGAAGGTGTTCTTCCAGGCCCTGATAGAGAGGATGAACGACTGCAGCTGGACCGCAGAGGAGATCAACGACATCATCTCCGAGAAATCCAAGGCCACGCCTCTCGGCTCCAAAGGCGCCTACGCCGCTCTGTACAGGATCTTCATCGGAAAGGACAGAGGCCCGAGGCTGGGATTCTTCCTTTCGAGCCTGGACAAGAAATTCGTCATAAACAGGCTGGTCCAGGCCAGCGTCTGAAACCCATGGGCCTCAGGGCCCTTATTATATTATATGTGGCGATTCCCCTGCCATGGACAGAGGGATGATTTATCTGGCGGCTTTCGTCGCGGGCTTCGCCGTTATGCTCATCGCCGGCGCGGCTTACATGGTGAATTCTATCGGCACGTCCATCCCGTTCATCATAGGGATGGTCATTATGATCGCCGGATACGTCATGATGGCGATGGAAGGCAGAAAACAGGCGGCGAGGCGATCCCGTGCCGGCGCTGAACGCGGACATAATGTATCTGTTCTTCGAGTCGGCGAACATGCATCGCTGGAACGACCACATCCGCCCGCTGGACCTGACCGAACTGGACAAGCAGGCCCACAAGGCGGCCATAGCCTGGGTTCTGGGGAAGACCGAGGAGAGCGCCGGGAATCCGGTCTCCTGGAGGAAGATCATCGAGCACACGATTTTCTCGTTCATACAGAGGTCGGTCCTCACGGATCTCAAGCCCCAGGTGTTCTACAAGATAACCCAGGAGAAATCGGAGGAGGTGAACGCGTTCATCATGTCCGAGATCCGCCGCGCCGTTCCCGATTTCGACCCGGAGCTGCTGTCGCGCTTCGAGGCTTTCCTCCGTTCGGACCAGAGCTCTCTGGAGGATGACATCGTCCGCGCCGCGCACTATCTGGCCACCCGCTGGGAGTTCGACCTGATCTACGAATCCAACCGCTCTCTGTACGGCATAGGCCAGACCCGCAAAGAGATCTCCCAGCAGATAGGGCAGTTCATCCATCTCAAAGGGGTGAGCGAGATCCTGGCCGAAGGCCACCCATATGATTTCATCGATCTCGTGGGGCAGCTCAGATTCCAGCAGCGCTGGGCGAGGACCCCCCGCATCCCGCGGACCACCGTCCTCGGGCATTCGCTGATGGTGGCTGACGCCATGTATCTGGCCGATGTCGACGCCAAGGAAGACGACAGGACCGCCTATAACGACTTCTACACGGCATTGTTCCACGATCTTCCCGAGGTGCTCACCAAAGACGTGATTTCTCCTATAAAGGCCAGCATAGGCGGCCTGGAGGGGATTCTGCAGGACTATGAGCACGAGCAGATCGACAACGTGATCATGCCCCTTCTGAACCCGGACTGGAGGGACGAATTCAGGTTCATGGTCTACGATCCGTTCCATGACGACGATGGCGGAAGATTCGGCAGGAGGAAAGGATATGACATCAAGACCTGCGATCTTTTCGCCGCATACATGGAAGCGATGATATCCCGCAGCTACGGGGTGACGTCGAATTCGCTCAGCCAGGGGGAGGCGCAGCTCCGCGAGAAACTTATGGGAAGGAAAGGTTTGGATGCCAAGGCCCTCGTGGAAGGCCTCGGCAGAATAAGGATCTGAGCTCAGCGCCTGCCGATCGTTTCCTGGCCTCTCATGTAGGGCCTGAGGACTTCGGGGACCGTCACGGTGCCGTCCTTGTTCTGGTAGTTCTCCAGGATGGCGACCATGGTCCTGGGCAGCGCGAGCCCGGATCCGTTGAGGGTGTGGACGAACTCGCTCTTGAGGTGCGGTTCGGGCCTGTATTTGATCCTGGCTCTCCTGGCCTGGAAGTCGGTGAAGTTGGAGCACGAGGACGCTTCCAGCCACGCATCCTTTCCGGGGGCGTAGAGCTCGAGATCATAGCATTTGGAGCATGAGAAGCTCATGTCCCCGGTGCACAGCAGAAGCACCCTGTACGGGAGCCTGAGGCCGTTGATGATGTCCTCCGCGTTCTTCCTGAGCTCTTCGAGCCTCGCATAGGAGTTCTCCGGCAGGACGAAGTTGACCATCTCCACCTTGTTGAATTCGTGGACCCTGATTATTCCCCTGGTGTCCGCGTGCTTGCCGACTTCGCGCCTGAAAGACGGGAGGTATGCGGTGTAATAGATGGGGAGCTGGGATTTCTCCAGGATCTCGTCCTGCAGCAGGTTGGTGACGGGGACCTCGGCGGTGGGGTTCAGGAACATGTCGTCCCTTTCCAGATAATACATGTCATCCTTGAGGTTGGGATACTGGCCGGTCCCGATGACGGCGTTCTTGTTCACGATCACCGGAGGGAAAAGCTCGGTGTATCCCTGGTCCTGGTGCATGTCGAGGAAATAGTTGATCAGAGCGCGTTCGAGCCTGGCTCCGTCGCCTTTCAGGCAGTAGAACCCGCTTCCGGCGACCTTGGTGCCGCGCTCGAAGTCGATGATGTCCAGGTCCTCTCCGATCTCCCAGTGCTCCTTGGGCTCGAAATCGAATTTCCTTCTCTCTCCAGCTTCGTAGACCACGACGTTGTCGTTCTCATCTTTGCCTATGGGGACGGATTCGTGGGGGATGTTGGGGATATTGAGGACGCATTCCTGTCTGATCCCCTCCAGCTCCGCCATTCTGTCGTCGTTTTTCTTGATGCTCTCGGAGACCTCGCGCATCTCGGCGATCTTGGCGTCTTTCTCGTCTCCCTTGGGCATCTTGGAGATCTGAAGCGACACTTCGTTCCTGATCTTCCTCAGGCGGTTGTTCTCTCCGGTGAGATCCCTCCACTCCTGGTCGGCGGCAAGGAATCTGTCCAGGATGGCGTCGTCCTTGTTCCTGTTCTTCAGCATCGACCTGATTCTCTCAGGCTCCGATCTAATCACGTTGACATCAAGCATCTGAGCACCCTCGGAATTTCTTCTGGCACAGGGAATTCCATGTCCTTCTGTCCGTGAGGACTATGACCCCTCCGCGGACGTCCACGGCGACCGAATCCGTAGCTTCTTCTATGCTTGCGGCGATCGCTTTGGCGTCTTCGTCCCTGGACAGGATTTTGATCTTTATCAGGCGGTTCTTTTTGAGCTGGTTCTTTATCTCTTCGAACAGCCCCTCGTCGAGCCCGTCCTTTCCGACATGGACGGTAGGGCTCAGATCGTTGGCCCTCCTCATGAGCTCCTTTCTTGCGTCCTTTTCCGTCATTTCCTTTGCTCCTTCAGATATGGCATGCGCTTTATTGCGCCGCATTTCCCGCATGTGGATATCACTCTGTGATCCGACAGCCTGACGGTGCAGTTTATGCCGGGCATCATCGGCAGGAGGCAGCCTTTGCAGAAAGGCCTGTCCTTCGGCATCCTCACGCGGGTCTTCATGCCGATGGCCCTCGCGATCCCCACGTATCTGCGGGCGCGGTCGTCTTTCCCGGCGCGTACCGCCTCTTCTGAGAGGTCGAGCAGACGCTTTATGCGCTCTGTGCCGATTTCGGACAGATTCTTCTGGGAAAGGTGCCTTTTCGACATGGCAAACAGCCTTGCCGACGGCGCATAAGCTATAAAAAGGGTTGCCGGGCGGGCTTATGCCGTCGGCTCAGCTCTATCGGCAGGAAAGACAGCAGGATATCCCTGGTCTCTTTCTCTTCGCCCTCGAATTCCTTGTTGCTTTCGGCGTATTGCTCCCAGAGGAATGCGAAATAATCGTGGAACGCGCATATGCAGTCGTCCCATGACTGCTTCGCGATTTCGATGCCCAGAGGCGGATAGGACAGTTTCCACATTTTGGTGGACGGGACATAGGAAGGCAGCGCTTCCACCGCGTTGACCAGGGGGATGTCTTTGTGGGGAGTTATTATCCTGCGGAAAGGTATCGCCAGGATCGGTTCGAAGCTCTCGACGGCGCCCAGGGCGAGCATCTTGCCCGCATAGTTCCTGCTTACGCTGCCGCGCACCCAGATGATCCCCATCTTCGATGCCTTTTCGGCCCCTTTTGCCGCATCCTTGGACAGCGTCATTGGGATGTCATTGCGGGAGTTCCTGAACGTCCAGTGCCCTTTGAATTTGGGGTCGGACGATACGTTCCCGATGGCGACCCAGCTGCAGGAGCCGCTTATGACGTGTTTCGACAGCTTCTTGCGGTCCAGATTCCTGAATTCGCTCTGGGAGTCGGGCGCCCCATATTTCAGTACATATCCTGATATATGCTCTGCAAGCGCGATGAGGTCGGAAGCCACGGCGCTGCGTTCGAAGGGGTCCTTGAAGTTGTCCTCCATCCATGTCCCTATTGCCCCCGTGCCGAGGAAATCCAGCGTATTTCTCAGTATGCCGAGGGCATCCTCCATGATCGACTCGGACCCCTTTCCGGCATCGGATCCGACTCCGCCGTCCGAAGGTCCGCCGATTCTCAGCGTGAATTTATCGAGCAGCTCGTGCGGTATCTCGTTCTGGAGCCACATCTCGGATCTTATCATGGATCTTCCGATGTCGGTGATCAGTTTTTGGACGTCAACCATGATCTGTCCTGCCACTGCTATAGGGACTCTCCTGTCCTCGCCCTCCGAAACGACGCTGAAATCGAACTGCTGCATCGCCAAGGTAATCGCCGATTGACTAATTATCATTGGCGGTCCGGTTCCGGGCAGAGGCGGTCCGGAGCGTCTCAAAGAGGTTTATTCTGCCATTTTATCTGACGAAACTCTTATATTGGGGTTGATATTCAGCACCTCATTAGTCAGGGCAGCAGCTCTCTGATATGCAGGCTGCCGACCTATGACGCATTCCAATCAAGGTGGTTTAAATGGTTAGAAAGCCCGCATCTATGTACAGGCAGATCAAAGGACAGGCATACACCCGCCGCGAATACATGGGAGGAGTCCCTGCGAGCAGGGTAAGCCAGTATGAGATGGGAAACCTCAGAGGAGATTTCCCCGTCATTCTGACCCTGAGGGTGGAGAACCGCGTCCAGGTCAGGCACATCTCCATCGAAGCAGGCCGTATCGCAGCCAACAAGGTGCTCAACTCCCAGGCTGGAACGGCAAACTACCACATGACCGTGAGGGCATACCCCCACGTCGTGCTCAGGGAGAACAAATTGGCTACCGGCGCAGGAGCGGACCGTGTTTCCAGTGGAATGCGCCAGGGATTCGGCAAAACTGTGGGGACTGCGGCCAGGCTCGAGCGCAACCAGGCGATCCTGACCGTTCGTGTGCCCGCCGAGAAAGCTGCCGTCGCCAAAGACGCTCTCTGGAGAGCCTCCATGAAGTTCCCCTCCCCCTGCTACATCGACGTGGAGAAAGGGGCCGAACTCATCAGGTAAATGTTCGATTTCGAACTGGACCGCGCTTCGGCGTGGATAAGCGGCGGAGGTTATTCTTCCGTCGCCCTCCAGCTTCCCGAAGGCCTAAAGGTCAGGGCGGCGGAGATTTCTGAGAAACTGTTTTCCGCCACCGGCGCAGAGATCATTATTGCAGGCCGTCCGTGCTATGGTGCCTGCGATGCCATGGATTATAAGGGGGTAGCCGACGCGCTCATCCATTTCGGGCATTCCCCAATACCTTCCCAGGGCGAAGACCCGAATGTCCTGTATATAGAGGCCCGTTCGGACGCGGAGATCGACGGATCCGTGATGGATAAGCTGGAATCCCTCCCGAAAAAGGTCGGGCTTCTGGCGACCGTCCAGTATCTGGGCCTGCTTCCCAGGATGAGGGCTCTTCTGGAAAGTTCCGGGAGGGAGGTCCTCATCGGGGAAGGGGACAGGCGCATATGCCATCCCGGGCAGGTATTGGGATGCAACTGCACCGCAGCCGAATCGGTATCCGACGGAGCCGACGCATTTCTTTTCATCGGCGAGGGCGACTTCCATCCTCTCGCGGCGGCTTTCGGAATGAGGCAGCAGGTCATGGTGCTGAATCCCGTGACCGGGGAGGTACGCGACATGGCCGAGGCCAGGGACAGGATCCTCAGGAAGAGGTTCGCGGCGATACAGAGGGCCGCCCAGGCGCAGACATTCCTGGTGATCGTGTGCTCCAAAACAGGCCAGAACAGGTCCGAGGACGCTTCCAGGATAACCGGCATGCTGCGTTCGCACGGCAGGACGGCTTTCAAAGTCGTCATGGAGGAGATCAATCCCATGTCGCTGATGGCCTACAGGGTCGATGCATACGTGAATACGGCATGCCCCCGCATAGCGATGGATGATTCCGCAAGATACGAGCGCCCCATGCTGACCATCCCCGAGGTCGAAGTGCTTCTGGGGGAAAGGGAGTGGGACGGCTACGAGTTCGACCAGATCCGCGCCCCCCGGACCGTCTGATTGGCTTGTTTTTATAGGTGAAATATTATAGGCCGGGCATGTTCACAACCGAGACGCTTCTGAATTCGGATCTTCCGAAGGTCCGCGTAGGCATAGGCCGCGGAACGGAAAGAGGATGCATAGAGAGAAGCGTTGCCGCCATGGATAGGTATGACATAACGGTCTATGACGATCCCGGCGAGCTCACCGATGATTTCATATCCGGAAACCTGGAGGCTGCGATACGCGGGGACATGTCTTCTTCCGTCCTTCTGCCGATGGTCAGGGACGGCCTCGGACTCAAGCGCCTGGAAAGGGCGGCGTTCATGGAGCCCCACGGCAAGAAGATGTTCATACTCGCGCCCGTCGGCATCGACGAAGGTTGGAAGGACGACCAGAAATACGGCATCGCCAAGCGCTCTGCCGATCTGGCCAGGAAAGTCGGCATGGGCACTAAAATCGGGATAATGTCCGGCGGAAGATGCGAGGACGTCGGAAGGTGCCAGGTAGTGGACAAATCCATAGAGAGCGCCCGCAAAATAGCCAAAAGGCTCTGCGACAGCGGTTATGACGCATATCACTGCCAGATCCTCATAGAGAACGCCGTCGACGAGGCAGATATAATCATCGCTCCCGAAGGGATAACCGGGAACATAATCTTCAGGGCCCTCCATTTCATCGGAGGCGTGAATGCGCTGGGCGCCCCGGTCATCAATACGGACAGGGTTTTCATAGATACGTCCCGCGCCAAGGTCGATTACAGGGATTCTCTGGCTCTTGCCATGGTTCTCACGGAGGATTGAACATGCTTCTGGAGATAGACGGAGGATATTCCGGGATCAGGTTTTCCGCATGCCATTTCATTCCCAGGCACGAGAAGTGCTCCAGGCTCCACGGCCATTCGTACATAGTCCGCCTCAGATTGGAGGGAGACAACGGCCAGGACGGCATGATAATGGATTTCGTCGTGCTGAAGAAGGCCCTCAGGTCCATGATCGACGAGATGGACCACAGGACGCTTCTGCCGGCGGGATCACGGGAAGTCAGCATCAGAGAGGAAGGCGGTTCGGTCGAAGTCGTGAACGGATGCAAAAGATACGTTTTCCCGAAGGAAGACGTCGCTCTGCTCGACGTCCCGACCACGACCGCGGAGGAGATGTGCAGGATGATGGCCAAGCGTCTGGTCAGAGACATAGATTTCCCTTCCAATGTCCGTTCCGTATCGGTCGGCCTCGACGAGGAGAGAGGCCAGACGGCCTGGTACACGGAGGAAATCAGATGAAAGCGGTGGTCCTCCTTTCCGGGGGATTGGATTCCACGACTACGCTCGCCCAGGCCATCGCAGATGGCTGCGAGCCCACCGTCCTGAGTTTTAGATACGGCCAGAGGCACACCAAAGAACTGGTCTCCGCCGAGAACGTATGCAGATACTACGGGATCCCGCATGTGGTCATAGACATCGACCTGAGCTCGTTCCGTTCGGCTCTCACCCGCCCGGACATCGACGTCCCCATGGACCGCGAAGGCGAGCTGGACAAAGACATACCCATCACATATGTCCCGGCCAGGAACATTGTGTTTCTGAGCATCGCCGCCGGGCTCTGCGAGTCCATAGATGCGGACAGGATATACATAGGGGCCAATGCCGTGGATTATTCCGGATATCCGGACTGCCGCCCCGAATTCTTCGAAGCGTACGAGGATATGATCGGCAAAGGGACCAAAGCCGGAGTCGAAGGGCATCCGATAAGGATCATGACCCCGATAATGCACGATTCCAAGGCCGACATAGTCCGCAGGGGCAAGAGACTGAATGCTCCCCTGCATCTCACATGGTCGTGCTACAACGGGGGAGAGAAAGCCTGCGGGCACTGCGATTCCTGCCGCCTCAGGCTCAAAGGCTTCGCCGAGGCCGGATATAAGGACGAGATCGAGTATGAAGATATGCGAGATCTTCAGGTCCATACAGGGCGAAGGCCTGATGATGGGGATACCGACGACCTTCGTCAGGACCGTCGGCTGCAATCTCCGGTGCTCATGGTGCGATACGCAGTATTCCATGTCCGGCGGGACCGAGATGTCTCTGGACGATATCATGGGTGCTGTGGAAGGCTCCAGGCACGTCTGCGTGACCGGAGGGGAGCCGATGATCCAGCCGGAAATGCCAGAGCTCCTGCGCAGGATGGTGTCGGCTGGCATGCAGATCGTCCTGGAGACCAACGGGGCCACCGATCTTTCCCAGGTCCCGGACGATCCGCTCGTTCTGATAAGCATGGACATCAAGTGCCCCTCGTCAGGGATGTCCGATAAGATGCTGGCCGGCAATCTGAGATTCCTTTCGGAGAAAGACCAGATCAAGTTCGTGGTCAGGGACGACGCCGATTTCGATTTTGCCGTCCGTTTCCTGGAGGATAACCCCACGGATGCGAACCTGATCTTCGGCCCGGTCGGAGGCACCGGCAGACTGGAGTGGCTGGTCTCCCGCGTCCTGGATTCCGGGCTGGAAGCCAGGGTTCTGCCCCAGCTCCATAAGATAATATGGGGAGACCGCAGATCGGTCCGATCTCCCCCGCATAGTTTCTCACTGGATCAGGCGCAGGAACCCGCCGACTTTAAGGAAGGTGTGCCCGAGAAGGTTCCCGAGCGATGCCGCAAGGACGTTCCCATGGGCGTCCTGGAATTTCACGCCGTAGAAGGCGTTGTCCCCGACCATAGAGAGGCCGTCCGAGAACGCGACGGATCCGAGGGATTTGCATCCGGAGAACGCGCTGGTCCCGATGTATCTGACGGATTTGATGTCGATCTTCTCCAGCGATTTGCATCCGGTGAATGCCCATCCTTTGATTTTGTATGCGGAAACCGATGCGGACGCGAGCGATACGCATTTCGCGAAGGATTTGGATCCGACCTCGCCCAGGCTGTCCAGATTCACCGTTTTCAGCGAGCCGCAGTCGTAGAAAGCTCTGTCCCCCAGGGACGAGACATTCCTGAGGTCCGCATTCGCCAGGGATCTGCATCCGGAGAACGCGCTGACTCCGATGGATACGGCCGAGGAGAGCCCCATCACCGTCATGGAGGCGCATCCGGTGAACGCCCAGTCGCCTATGTGCACTGGCGAACCGGAAACGGCTCTGAGCGCGGAGCAGTTGGCGAAAGCTTTGAGCCCGATGTCGGAGACTCTTCCCAGATCGGCGACGGCCAGTTTGGAGCATCCGTAGAACGCTTTCGTTCCGATCGAAGTGACCGCGACATCGGTTCCTTTGACAGATATGCTGGCCGGAATCGTGACGGACGTCGGATCACCGGAATATCCCGTCACCGAAGCGGAAGATCTCCCCGTCAGAGTGAACGACAGGCTGCCGACAGAAACTTTGTCTCCCGCTTTGGGCAGGTCCCTCAGCGTTTTCCCTTTCAGCTCCTGCGCCGTGTGCGCGACGGCTTTTCCGTTGTCGCCTGCGAACGTCGTGCCGTAGAAGGCGTTGCTGCCCACATGGGACAGGTTCTTCGAGAACACGGCGCTCCAGAGCCCGCATCCAGAGAACGCGCTGGCGCCTATGTATTCGGTGTTCGACAGGTCTATCCTCTTCAGCGAAGCGCATCCCAGGAACGCCCATCCGTCTATCTTCTTGGCGGAAAGCGTCACGGACGACAGGGAAGCGCATTTCGCGAAGGCTTTGGTCCCCACTTCCTGCAGACCGTCCAGATTCGCCGATCTCAGCGACGAGCATGCGTAGAACGCTTTCTCGCCCAGGGACGCGAGGTTTCCCGAGAGTTCCGCGGCGGCAAGCCTGTGGCATCCGGAGAACGCGCTGGTTCCGATGCTTTCCGCAGAGCGGATGTCGGCGTAGGACAGAGACGTGCAGTTGAGGAACGCCCATCCGCCTATGTTCTGGGCGCCGGGGAAGCTCGCATATGTAAGCGATGCGCAGCTGGCGAAAGCTTTCACGCCTATCTGTTTAACGCTGGCGCCGGCTTTCACGGATGTTATGCCGGTTTCCATGAACGCTTTCTCGCCGATCCCGGTCACGGTGTAGCTGCCGAACATGTGCGACACCGAAGAAGGTATCTCGATTCCGCCGGAGATCCCCAGCTTGCATCCGGAAACGATCGCGGTGCCGGGCCCCGTGACGGAATAGCGTATGTCTCCCGAAGTGAAAGACGATACCTGCGGCGCGGCTCCGCTGCCTCCCGCTATGTAGCTGACGCTCACGGTGCTGTTGACGTATCTGTCGAGGAAACCGAGGGACGCGTACTTCGAGGAGGTGTAGACGTTCAGATCGGCGGAGACTTCCTTCCTTGTTCCGGCGTCGTATCCGATGTAGAAAGAGTAATTCTCGATTTTGCAGCCGTCTTTCGGCTCGAAAAGCAGGTGCTCCAGGTTTTTGCATCCGTAGAACGCATAGTATCCGATGCGGGACACGGACTTTCCGATTTTGGCGTATTCCAGCGAGGAGCAGCCGTAGAAAGCGCGGTCGCCTATCGATTCCGCTGAATCCGGCATGGAAATCGAAGACAGGGACGAGCACCCGCTGAAGGCCGATTCCCCTATGGTTCTGACGGAGTTCCCGAGGCTCACCGAAACCAGATGGGAGCATCCGGTGAAAGCTCCGATCCCGATGGACGTCACAGTATTGGGCATGGAATAGGTGGCAGCGGTCTTCGCCTGGGGATACATGAGCAGGGTCGTCCCGCCGCGCGTCATCAGGACGCCGTTTGGAGACGAATAATTCGCATTCTCGGGGCTCACCGAGAAAGATGAGATTCCGGTGCAGCCCTCGAACGCATGCTCCCTTATGGTGCTCACCAGGCCGGGGATATGGACAGATGAGACCAGCGGACAGCCGGAAAACGCGTATGAGCCTATGGTCCTCACGGATTTCCCGAGAGATATGCTTCTGACCGAGGAGCACCCGTCGAACGCATGGTTTCCGATGGAAGTGACCGAATCCGGGATGCCGGCCGATGCCAGCGAGACGCATCCGTAGAAGGCAGAATCTGCTATCATGGTTACTGAATTCCCTATCGTCGCGTAGGCCAGGGATTCGCAGACGCTGAATGCGGACGTGCCGATGCGCGTCACGGAATCCGGGATCCTGATTCCGGACAGGGTTTTGCATTCGAAGAACGCGTAATCACCTATGGTTCTCACGCCGTAGGGTATGTCAATGTGGTTCAGGGAAGAGCATCTGCTGAAGGCGTAATTGCTGATCGCCGCGACCGAGCCGGGGATGTTGGCCGAAGCCAGCGAGGAGCATCTGCTGAAGGCATAGCTTCCGATGCTGGACACGGAATCCGGAATGGCTATGGACGCAAGGCTGGCGCATCCGTAGAACGCGTAATCGCCGATGGTCCGCAGGGATCCGGGCAGAACCGCTGTCCTCAGCGAGACGCATCCGCTGAAGGCGTGGGCCCCGATCGCCGCCACGGAGTCCGGGATCGTTATGGACGTCAGGCTGGGGCATCCGTTGAACGCATGGTATTCTATGCTGACCGCGGAAGCGGGCATTCTGACGTATCTCAGAGAATCGCATCCGTAGAACGCGTATCCTCCGATGGTCCTCACGGAATCGCCTATTATGACCGAGGTAAGCGAATCGCAGTCGTCGAAAGCGTAGCTTCCTATCGACGTTATCACGTAGGTTCTGTTCCCTGCCGTGACCGAGGACGGGATTTCGAGCGTTCCGGAGGGCTTCTCCAGATAACCTACCGCCGCGGCGGAGGTCCCGTCCGCGCTGCTGTATTCCAATCCCCCGCAATGGAAGGAAGTCGCTCCGTCGGTCTCTGCTGCCGACGAGAATAGCACTGCCGCCAGCAGAGCCGCCAAAACGGCGGCCAGGATCAGGCGGTCTGCGTATTTCCTCAGATGTTCCGTGGCGTTCATCGCGATCCGGGACCCGTATCGCATTCAAATGAATTAAGGGTTGGGTGCGGGAACGCTTTCAGCCATCGGAAACGTATGGAGGAGGAAGCGCCGGTCAGGCGTCCCCCATCCTTTCCAGCCGCCTCATGAAATCGCGGACGCATTCTTCGACGGTCCCGTCCTCGTCGGCGAAAACGCGGATGCCGGCTTTCTGGAGGATCTGCACCCCATGCATTCCGATCCCTCCGGTGAGGACGGCGTCCACGCATCCCAGCGACACTATGGCTTCCGCCACGGCGACCCCCGCACCCGACGGGGAATCCATGAATTCGTTGGCGATGACCCTGTAGTCCAGGGTATCCGAATCCACGAGAAGGAAAAACGGGGCATGCCCGAAATCGTCGGCTACGTACGAATCCAGGCTTTCCCCTTCGGCGACGGCTATGATCTTCATTCTACCGTCTTGATGACTTTGTCCGCGATTTCTTTGAAAGCTTTGGCGGACGGCGAATCGGGGTATCCGAGCACTATGGGCACGCCCTTGTCTCCGGAATCCACTATGCCCGGCTCGATCGGGATGCGCCCGAGGAACTGCGCGTTCATCTCTTTGGCGGTGGCCTCCCCTCCCCCGGTCTTGAAGATGTTCGTGATCTCGCCGCAGTGGGGGCAGACGAATCCGCTCATGTTCTCTATGATTCCGATGATCGGGATTTTGGTCTCGGCACCGAACACCAGGGATTTCCTGCTGTCAAGAAGGGCGACGTCCTGCGGCGTGGTCACTATGATCATGCCGTCGGCCTTGGGGATGAGCTGGACTATCGAAATCGCCTCGTCTCCGGTTCCCGGGGGCATGTCTATGACCAGGTAATCGAGTTCCCCCCAGTTCACATCCTCGATGAACTGCTTGACGGCGCCCATCTTCACGGGTCCGCGCCACATGACGGGGGTATCCTTGCTCTGGAGAAGGAACGCAAGGGACATCAGCTTGATGGACGGAGGGATCTCCACGGGTATGAGCTTCCCGTCCTCGACGTTGAGCTGATCATCTTCCGCGGCGAACATCTTGGGGATGTTGGGTCCGGTGAGATCCAGGTCCATTATCCCGGTCTTGTATCCTTTCATCGAGAGAGTCATCGCAAGGTTGGACGAGACGGTGCTCTTTCCGACCCCTCCTTTCCCGCTCATAACGATGATGACATGTCTGATGTTCCTCAGAGTGTCCTGAAGGGCTGTCTCCTCCTGTATGCTCTCCTCAGTAAGCATCGGCTGCGGCATTTCAATTACCTCTGGCCCCCAATGCGCGACGCATCTTTTAAGATTGCTGGGTGTTTCCTGCGCAATGTTGTTCTATTCTCACCGACATTCTCTATCCATGGGAAAGAAAACGGTTGGCGAGATAATGATCAAGGACGTCCGCTACGTCGGGCCCAGCATGACCGTGGAGCAGGTGAGGCAGGAGCTCCTGAAATCCAATTTCCATGGGTTCCCCATAGTGGAGAACGGGTATCTGCTGGGTTTCGTCACGGCCAAAGATCTTCTCAAATACATAGACCGGTCGAACGAGATGATCCGCAAGGTCATGACGATGAAGTCGTTCACGGCATCTCCGAACATGGCCCTGTCGGACGCCACCCGCCTGATGTTCCGCTACGGGCTCAGGAACCTGCCGGTGGTCGACGAGAACAGGAAGATCGTCGGGATAGTGTCGAACATCGACATCGTGAGGTCCCAGATAGAGGAAGGGAAGGAGCACAAGGTTGCTACGGTCAAGACTTTCCTGGAGAAGCAGTCCGGGATGACGATGAAGATGCTCGAGGACCAGAACATCCCCATCGACGAGATCATACCCACCCAGAAGGAGGTCTACAACGACGAGCTCCAGGGCAGGCAGTACGAGCTCAAGAGAGGCCTGAACGAGTCTCTGATAATGATCAAGAGGCGCAACGGGTATCTTCTCGTCGACGGCCACCACAGGGCCATGGCGGCCAAGCTGCTGGGATATAAGACTGTCAAAGCGATCGTCTTGGTGCCTTCGGATCTGGATTACAAGCTCGGCCTGGAATCCACCGCCAGCAAATGGGGCCTCAGGAACCTGAATGACGTCAGGATCATCGAGAACGAGATGCATCCTTTCATGGAGGAGGCGACTCTCCTGCTGCCTTCCGAGATGGCCGAGACCATAAACAAAAGGCTGCTGGATATGATGGCCGAGTCCGAATCCAAGAAATAAAAGCATTAAAAAAAGGGGGATCCCTCCCCCGCCATTGTTTTTAGAGCTTGTTCCTGAGGTTCCTCAGATCCCTGAGGATGATCTTCTGCTCAGCGGAGGCGATGATCCTCTTGGTCTTGACGAAGGTGTCGGGGTTCAGGGAGATGCAGTCGATCCCCTGCTCCACCAGGAACTCCGTGAATTCGGGGTATACGGAGGGGCCCTGGCCGCAGATGCTCACGAACTTGCCGTTCTCGTGGGCGACCTTGATCAGCTGGGCGATGGCCCTCTTGACGCCTTCGTTCCTCTCG
>JAEEJP010000106.1 GCA_016281925.1 Methanomassiliicoccaceae archaeon | reverse complement strand
GTAGTATCCCTCGGTGGTCTTCGTCGAGGAATGGCCCATGGCCACGGAGACGTCCTCTACCCTGTTGCCGCTGTCCAGGAGCCTCTGACCAAACGCCCTGCGCCCGGCCCTCAGCTGGAAGCGGACCCCGAGCTCCTGCTCCACACAGGCCTTCATCCTGCAGAAGCCCTGCTGGGTGTAGAACTCGTTGGAGTTGTTCAGCGGCGGGAACATATTAGCCAGCTGTTCGAGACGGGCCCTAAACAACGAGAAAATTACGGGCCTGTCTGCTGGATGATGATCATGCATCATGGGTGAAATGCCATGATCTGCTATGTGAATCGTGTTAGAAACAGAAATTGTATAGTTACTCAGATTGGGAATCTGTTATTCGAATGCGAACGCCTAAACGGTTTTCTGGACGAATGCCACATGTGGACGTGTACTACGTCGACAACTGCTCCAAAGCCGCCGAATGTCCTGGCCGGTCAAGACCGTCGCCACCGGCTCTGCGACGCGTCGGCCGACGAACGGTCTCTCGGCAAGCCAAACCCGCCGACATAGGCATCGTTTTCCTGAGAACCGGCGATGACAGCGGGATCGGCATCATGGCGAGCGATCGACCATTCCATCATGGTCGTGCACCTGCTCCAAAGAGACGAGAACCAGGCCTACAAGAATATGCAGTGGCACGACAACATCGACGACTTCTTCGAGGATCACGGGACCGTCTGAGACCCCGACCCAGAGGCGATTCCTGGGCCTTTTCCCATATTGCCTTACTGCAAAAATCGAGGTGGCGCCCACGACGAACCAGGGGCCTTTATCCCGGAATCCTTCACGGGAGCCTCCAAGACCTCGGGCATGACAAAGCCAGGAAGATTACGGCCCTGGATGCAAGCAATTCATAGAGCGCTGGTCCAGGCCTCTCGGGCCGTTTCATTATTTTTAAATATCATAAGACGCAAATAATAACGGGTATGCATGGATGAGGCGCCGTTGTTTGTCAGTATTGCATTGTTCACTCTTCTGGCCGGCGTCTGCGCCATAGCATTCAACAAGGCCAAGCTCCCTCCGTTGATAGGGTATCTCACTGCAGGCATCATCATCTCAAATTCCCTGGCCATAAGCGAAACCGGGATGGAGGCGGTGGAGATGCTTTCCGACTTCGGCCTGGTCCTTCTGATGTTCTGCATAGGGCTCGAGGTCAATCTGACCAAGATAAAGAAGCAAGGCAGGCTCGCGATAATAGTGGCCATAGTCCAGCTTCCGCTGATGGTCGTCGGCGGCATGGCGGCGGGCGCCGCTATGGGGATGGACAGCGTCCAGTCCATGACGCTCGGCGCGATCATCTCCGGATCCAGCACCGCGGTCGTCATGGCGGTCCTCAAGTCCCAAAACAAGCTCAGCAAGAGCCACATCGAGATGCTCGTGCTGATAACCATAATGGAAGACATCGGCCAGGTCATAATCCTGTCCATGCTCACCCCGGTCCTGGCCGGGTCCTCCATGGAGATGTCGGACCTGGTGGTCCTCGTGACGACCATCGCGATATTCATGATCGCCAGCCTCTCCGTCGGGATGAAGTATGCGCCGAGGATCATGAACTGGATCACCGACCACGTCCCTTGGGAGACCTCGATCGTCATAGCAGTCGGAATGGCGTTCGGCATGGCGCTTCTGGCCACCAAGGCGGGGCTTTCCATGGCCATCGGATCGTTTCTGATGGGTATGCTGATGGCCTCCGCCAGGAAGGGCGAAGACATCAACAAGGCCATAGACCCTATGAAGAGCCTGTTCATGGCCATGTTCTTCATCTCCGTGGGAATGGAGGTCCGTCTTGACACCCTCGTGCAGAACGCCGCCATGGTCGTCGGGGTGTACGTCCTGTTCTCGATATTGAAGACAAGCACGGTCTCCCTAGGATACTGGATCGGTGGGCAGGACGGCAGAAACGGCTTCCTGTCGGCCGTCGGCCTGACCGCCATGGGGGAGTTCGCCTTCATCATCGCAAAGAAAGCCCTCGACTTCGGAGTGGTCGACGATGCGTTCTACACGTCCATCATCGGAGCGGCCTTGCTGTCCATGATCATGCTCCCGTTGCTGACCCGCGCGTCGGACGGCATATGGACGAGGCTCGAGTCGTCATGTCCGGCGCCGATCAAGAGCAGGATCGAGGCGGCCGACAGGTACAGGGACGGGCTTTACGCCGACATAGGCCTCGCCGGGAAGAAGACCAGGAAGGTGGTGCGCCGCGGAATGGCCTATGCATACGTGGACGTGCTGGTGATCCTGATCATAGAGATAGCCTTCTACGCCGGCGCCCCTATGGCGAGCCCGGTCCTGAGCGGCATGTTCGGAGGAGACGTCCATCTATGGGATTTCGCGCTAGTGATGCTCAATTTCGTGATCCTCATTCCCCCCATGACCTATCTTGTGGACAACTTGAAGCGTCTGGACAGCCTCATAGCCAACAATTCGAAACGCATGGCGGCCAAAAGGGCGGAGGAAGGGAAGAGCGTCACCAGCCTCTATGAGGAGTTCCTGGAGGTCAACACCTTCGCCGCCGTCGCCATCCTGATCCTCGCATTGATCATCGTTGTCCCGAACCCCCTGACTCTGGCGGAGCATCTCGCAGTGATCGCCGTGGCGGCGCTGATCACCGTCCTGTTCATCCTGCGCCGCAGGAGGAGCCGCGAACAGAGGAGGAGGGGGCTAGGCGAGGAACGATCCGGCAAGGGCGGCCTTGGGCCGGCATCGGTGCCGCTGGCCCGTCCCCTTCCTCGATACCCGCACGCGATCCCCTCCCCGCCCTTCCGAAAGCCCCCGTGCATGAACGACATGTACGAAGAACGGCCGCCGGAAGCCAGGAGTGAAAGGAAGGATGCGCCGGATGGGGCTCATCCGGGCTGAGGAAGATCAAAGGAACGACAGGCTGGAATACAAGTTGTGGGTGCCGCTGTCGGTGCTGAGACGGTACAGGACCCCGTGATCCCCGATATAGAGCGAAAGGTTCTGTGAGATCTTGCTGCCGAGCAGGGTCGCCGTCGCGGTCCCGTGGTACACCTTGCACGTCCTTTTCCCAAAATCGGTGTTTATCGTCTCCGTCCCGTCATAATTGAACGAATAATCCAGGCTCATGCCCTCGGCGTAGTTCTCCAGCTGCTTCTTCGACGTCAGCAGGCTCAGGAACTCCTTCTTGGTCATCTCCACATAATCGTACCTGCCGGTCGAGACCGTGAGCCTGTCCCCGTCCACTTTCGACACCTCGTATTCTTTGTCGTCGAACTCGATCCAATCCCCGACGCGCACGCTTTGACCCAAGATGTAGCTGTCCGGAGTGGTCTGCCATTCCTTGTCTCCGGTCAGCAATATGACCGAGGCGACCGCCAGGACCGCCACGGCTGCGATCGCTGCCACTATTGCGATTGTCTTCTTTTCCATAGAATCACTGGCTCGAACCCGAACCACGAGTCCATCCTCGTGTCCGTCATAAACGTTGCAGTGCAGCCAACCGAATCCCTGAAAACAGGGGGACGCCCCTGATGGGGCCCTTCGCAGGCCGTAGGCCTCCACCATCCTCTCCAGCTCCTCAAGGCTCCGCTATGCCGACGCCTCGTCCTCCGAGCTGACCAGCGCCGTCCCGGTGGAGTTGAGTATGACCGAAGTGCCGCCGTCCGCATATGAGAGGGCGGTTGAAAGCTCCGGCTCGTACACGGCAGAGGGGATGCGCCTTGCCGCCTTCTCCAGATTGACGGGACGTCCCATCGACCCGTGGACCGACACTCTGACCACTGCGAGCGGGGAGATCTCCGGTTCTGCCCCCAATCCACGAAGCATCTCCGACACCGCTTCCACCGCCCTTCCGGCGTCGTCGAGGCTCCTAGCCCCCATGACGAGGAGGCATCCGTTCTCGAACACGTTTACGGTGCAGCCTTCGGCCTCCACCGAGACGCATTTGAACCGGCCCTTCTGCTATGCGTTCCTGTACTCCGCCAGGCGGCCTATCGTGCCGGCATCCGTTCCTCCGACCATGCCTGAGACCGAGACGGCCGACAAGGAGCACCTCATGCCGGCTCCCCTGACAGGATCCTTTCCATCTTCGGGACGACGATGCTGTCCAGCCGGTCGAACCCGTACTGGCCGCGGAGCCATATCAGGTTCCTCATGGCCGCCGCCTTCCTGTACGACAGCCCGCGCCTGAGGATCTCCTGCAGATCGCCGGGACCGTCGACCGTGACGCATGGAAGCCCCTGGAACGGCTCTGGGCATATCCCTTGGCCGAGCACGACCACGGACCCGGGATGCCTCTTGCGGATCAGGTCCGCACACATCGGGGCGTTCTCCCCGTCTATCAGATACTGCACCACGTTTCCGCCGCATGGTGACGAGTCTTGGCCCGCATCCGCGGAACGCATGTCCCCGACCACGACCATGCCGGACGCTGGCTCCGGGCCGGCGCCGCAGCACAGGACGGCCGAGAGCGAAGAGCCGTCGATGTAGACGGAGAAGCTCCTGTTCCCCGACTCGTCCGTCAGCCTGGAGAACTCCCCGAAATTCGATAGGATCCACGCCCCTCCGGCGGCGGCCCTGAACGACTTCCTCCTCGACGCCGGAGGCCTGCAAGCGTCCACGACGTTGGTCAACCCGTTGGAGACGATGCTCATGTCGAAAAGGTAGCGGCCCTCGTCCGACAAGATGTATTCTGAAAGAGAGGCCCCGTCCGAATAGATCTCCGTCCCCCTGAGATCGTCTCCGAACGTGATCCTCATGTATCCGGAATCCTTGGACAGCAGCCTCTCGGCCATCCTCCCGAAGGAGGAGCCGTACGATCCCGACATTATCGACGCGATGGCCGACCCCGCCTCCGCCTTCACTATGCCGTACGACTTGCCCATGCCGAGTCCGGTGAGCCCTGTCGCCAGAAGGACATGGGAGTCGAGGCACTTGTCCAGTTCGGAGTCCTCCCTGCCGGAAACGGAACGGACGGCCAGCGCCTGCAATGATACCGAAGCCGATGCCAGAAAGCAGGCTTTGCACGTCTTGGTCGTTTTAACGAGGCCGCTGCACATCTCTGACGACCTCGTCTTGTAAACCCTGACATAATCTGACATGGGCCGTCCATCGCGGATTTCCGACGTAAAGGATTCAGTTGGCTCAACCTGAACCCTCCGTTAGCCGAAACGCCATATGAAGCCCGACAAGATTCGGTGATTTCGTAGGAAATGTATGGAATGCTTCCCGAATGACCGGATTGACGGAGCCTGTACCCTCCTTCCGCGCCCCACACGGCGGCGAAGGTCGGACCCACGGGAAGCTGTAAGATTGAACGAAGCCGACAGACGTTTCCAGAACGCTGATGCTTGCCATCGGCGCCTGCCGCGCGGGACGGCCCCATGAACACGCGCGGAGACGCCTTGCGCATCGAAGGCATGCCGATGGAACATCCCGAAAGCACTATCAACCGCCTTGGGGATGTTAAGGATGGAATGAGGGCCACATTCAAAGTCGACGGCATATGGTACGCCTGCGAAGACGGGACTGCGGAAGTGACGCGCTGCGACGAGAGGGTGGCCTTCGCGTTCATCCCGGACACGGTGATGATCGGAGACGAGGCCTGCGAGGTCGTGTCGGTAGGGGAGCTCGCGTTCTCCGAATCGATGGTCTCCGAGGTCGTCCTGCCGAAAGGGCTGCGGCGCATCGGCAAGAAGGCGTTCAAAGGATGCCGCCGTCTGCAGACGGTCGTTCTCCCCTTCGCGGCCGTCGACCCCTCTGCATTCGAAGGGTGCCGCGCCTTGGACACGGTGGCCATCGTCAGCGGAGGCCCTCCGACAGGATACCTGGGAAGGATCACGAGGCCGGGAGAGAGCGTGGAACGCCGTCGTTCGCGGCACTGCTATCGCCCGCTGATCCGTTCACGGGAAAAGAAGGTCGAGGACGGCCTGCCGAATCGGTCGCTCTACGACTACGCCGGTCCCGAAGGGGCGGACAGACGCTTGGAGTACCTCTGCAGCGAAGCAGAACGTGAGGAGGGGGACGTCGACGCCGTCGCCCTGATGTCCGTCCTGTCCGGCCCGGAAGACATCGACGGAGCCATAGCCGAAATGGCCATGTCGGACGGGAGCCCGTTCATCAAGGCGATGGTCCTGGCCTGCGGCGTGGGCGGCCCGGTCGACACGGAGGGGGCGCTCAAGATGCTCGAGACCGGTCCGAACGGGAGGCTGTACCGCAGGCTCTCGGAGGACCCGTTCATGGTGAACCTTCGCAATGTCGTCGAAGGGCGCACGGACGGGTCCCTTTCGAAAGCCATGGAGATATGGAGGTCGTCCGAAACGCTGCCGGAGAAGACGGCATCGCTCTGCGCGGTAAGGATATGCCTGGACAGGGACATGGACATGGAGCAGATGCTGTCGGCCGTCGCCGGATGCGAGGGCGACGACGAGCTGGAATTCACAGTCTACGACAGGATAGCCCCGGAATTCGGGTATTTGACGGGATGCTCCTCCGCCGACGCGTCGGACAGGAGGCAATAGGACGTCATAGAGGACTTCATGTTCAGGACGATGCCGAGAAGGCTCGTCGACGCCGCATCCGCGGACGGCGTATTCTCCTAATGGAGCCTCGACCGGGCATCGTTCATGATCGAAGGCGCCGACGACTCGCAGTTCGAACGCCTGATGAGGGCGGTGGAGGCGTCCCCGGAGACCAGGGCGTCCAGATGGCTGGAGTACGGCGAGGACGGGTGGGCCTGCAGGCGTCGCTTCGCGTCCTTCTTCCACGAGACCCTGCTCGACAGAATAGGGTTCGAGGTCCGCGATGCGGCCGAATGCGCCTTGGAGGACTTCCGGGACGGAGAGCGGAAGACGTCCATGGCCGAATGGTACGAAAGCCCCGCGTCAATACGCTCCGCGGCGAGCGGGATGCCCTTGCCCGAACGCATAAGATGGCTGGAAGCGGCCGCGATGCAAGGGGATCCGAAGGCGCAGTACGACCTCGCTGACGCCTTGACCACGCTGAACATGGACGTGACGCCGCAGTCCATGAGATGGGTCATATGCTCGGCCGCATCCGGGAATCCGGAGGCCTGCTCCGCAGTCGCCTGCTGCATCCTCTCGAGAGGCTGCTGCCTGGACCTGGTCGGCAGGAAGGCATCCGCGGAAGACGCGCTGAAGCTGATGTGGTACGCCGCCGTCAAAGGGGAATGGACGGCACAGAGCAACATGGCGAGCCTCGGCCAGAACGGCATCTGCGACTTCCCGCATTCGTTCTACGGCCCGGCGACGATGCCGGCCGCGGGCCAGCCCTCATCCGAAGAGCCGATGCTCCGCGATCTGCACCTCGAATTCCCCAAAGCTGTGAAGAGAAGGCTCCCTAAGACGGGCAAGGGGCAATCTCCCTTGGGAGGATGACGATGACTGAGCCCAGGAGGATAAGACTCGATTTCAGCCTTGGAAGGAGCGAGTACAACAGGCGCTTCAAAGGCTCCACGCCCGGAAGGCCGACCACTACTGAGTCCAAGGTGTACAAGACGTCCTTCTCCATCGCCTTGGCCATGGCGTGCACATACCGCGAGATGACGTCGAATGTCCTCCCCGGGGATTCCGAAGGATTCTACGAGAGGGCGAAAGCGGTCAGAGGATGGGTGACTTACGCCGTCCGGAAGCACCACGGGGTGTCCAACGGCTCCGAACAGGACAGGAAGAACGAGATCGTGGCGGTCATCGTGTCCAATTCCCTGACCACGTTTTTCGAGGAAGGACGCTTCAAGGACTACGATATGGATCTCGACCTGGGCGACGTCGGCAAGATGCTGAAGAATCCGGACGACAGGAAATGGAGCGACCTGGCGGGTCAGATGATGGGCTTCCCGGAGCTGTTCATGGCGACTTGCCAGGACAGGGACGGCATAGGGGATCCTCTGCTGCCGGTGGTCGTCTGCGGCGAGACGCAGTGCGGTTTCGCCGAATACTCCGCCCTGCATCCTTACGAGCTGAGCGACGCGGTAAGGTCGGACGCCCCCTCCCTTCCGTTCAGCAACGTGGACGACCCCAGGCTGGAGGACGCCGTCCTGAACGTCGTGGGGATGTGCAAAGCCATTGACCACAAGGGCGGAGTGACCCGCCTGGACGCCCCGGGGACGTCGGAGCCGTATCCGGAGCTGCCGTTCGTGAACGTCATCGCGTTCGGGCATTACCAGTCCATGAGCGAGGAGGGGATGCAGGGGTCCGACCCCGTCCGCTTCTACCGTATATACAGAAAAGAGCTCCCGTACATCATGGACCTCAGGCACTACCCGCGCACGATGGAGAACTGCATGTATGACGGCGGCAAGGTGAGGCGTCCGTTGCAGGGCGTGAAGAACCCGTTCGTGATCGTGGGCGCGATGGACCCGTTCGCCAAGAAATAGGTGGATTTCAACCTCAAGGAGATGTCTGTCGAGCCGTTCCGGATAGAGGAGAAGATGGCGGAAGACCCGGGAGCTGGCCTTCCGGACCTGGACGCCCTCGTCATGTCCATTGACGAATGGCTCTTCAAGAAGGGGAAACACGGAGAAGGCCGGAAGCCGGCGGACCGGCCCGGACCGGATGCCGTCCGACGCCCGCGAAACCTGGAAGGGCGCCCGGAGCGCGTCGTATTCCGGCTCCAGGCTGTTTAGACTCGGCGTCCCGGGATCAGATGTCGAGGCTGGTCTTCATCGTCTCCGAATGCCCTTCGTCGTCGGACATCTTGTACACGATGCCGTAATCGCCGACATAATAAGTGTAATAATCGTGGACAAGGCGGCATTGGACGGACTTGCCGTTCCAAATGACGTTCCCGACCTTGGACGACTCGAATTCGCCGGGACTCGCATGGAAACCGACACTCAAGAACCACATAAGGAGGACCCTTCCTCCATACACCCTCTCGCTTCCTCCATACACCCTCTCGCCGTCCATGGTGACAGTCTCGTCGCCGTTGTACTTCACCGTGATACCAACGTTGTCGACGTAGTCCCCTGCCTCCAGATCCTGGGAGAAGACGTCGTCGGCCAAGCCGTGCTCGGTCCCGTCGACCAGCGAGGACCTCAGGTACTCATCAGGCACCGTGGGCGAGGAGCCTCTGCCGTATGTGACGCCGTAATCCCCGATGAAATAATACGTCCCGTAATAGGAGCAGACTTTGCATTCCATAGGCTTGCCGCCATAGTCTATGGTGGCGGAGCCCGTCGAGTCGACGGGGATTTCGGCAGGGTACATGTTGATCAAAAACATTATCCTGTTCTGGACCAGCTCTTCTTCGACGGCCCCGTCATAGTACTTCTGGACCTTGAACAACCCGTTTCCGATGACGCCGGTCACTTTGGACCCTTCCCCGCCGTATTCGATGTAGTCACCCACTTTCAGCTCCATGAACGCGGGATCCTCTACGTTTCCGGAATCGTCTCCGCCTCCGTTTCCTAGAACCAGTATCGATGCCATCGCCACCACGGCGACGGCCACGGCGCAAACCGCGATAAGAACAACAGACCTGTTCATAATCGTCCATCGAGGAATCCGAAATGAACATTCTAGTTCGGACAACTGAAACCTATATCCCTGACTTTGACATGGCTACCGTTGAACAAATCGGGAATCGACCTGATTTGACAGTTGATATCGATTCTTCAATGGAGGGTCTGAAGCCCTCGTTTCTGCCCTGCATATTGGCCGATTCACATCGTATTTCCTCCGGAATCACACCGAAAGCCCGAAGGATTGCCGTGTTCAGGCGGCCGAAGTTGGAGAGAATCGTCTCCGTCCCCTCGAGGCCCCTGCGCTTGATCGTAAGTGTCAACTTTTGCATGGCGTCGGAGATGAATTTCGTCGCCTTCCCGTCTGCTGGCTTCGCCAGAAGACGTGTCATGGCGATCAGCGCCTGG
>JAEEJP010000105.1 GCA_016281925.1 Methanomassiliicoccaceae archaeon | reverse complement strand
GGCGGCGAGCTTGCCCTTTCCCATCTTCAAGTCCTTCCTGACGACCACCACGAGCTTGCACTCATCCGTCCTGAAAACCGAGGCGCTCATGGGTGGCCCATCACGGACGCGTTAAAGGGTTTTGCGGAGCAAAGCCGAATACCCACTGATAAAGGAACGGGTGGCAATGCGCCGGGCTTTCCATCCAGCAGGCCTCCTGCGCAAGGGCGCCAGTCCCGAATCCACAGCAGCACGGAACAGGATGCCATGCGCCGATGCAGTGCCACCAGCCGTGGTCGTCTGCGCCGGAAGGCGTCTGGCATTCGGACTTCCACACGGGTTTCAGAGTGACGTCCGAGCACGGTTTTATCATGTATGTGTCTCCGCACCTCGACGTCGAGGTCGTAGCCCCGTCCAGGATGAAGAGCGTGTATCCGTCGGAGATCGAGAATCTGACGGCGTCCCCGGCCTTGACCACTATCGGGAACCTCATCTCGTCCCCGTTCTCGTCGAAGAACGTCAGGTCCTTGTCGGAAACGTCCGCGTAGACGTTGTACGAGACGTCATGGGCGGGATTGACGGCAAGGAAGGCCAGCAGTAGCACTAGGATGGCCAGAGAGACCATCAGGCCCTTGCCGTTGGAGCCGTGATGGGCATGCTGGCCGTCTTTACTGAAGTTTTCTTGATGACAGGTCCCCTCGCGGAACTTTCCGATCGCCACTTCGTGCCCAGACGGCCCGTGCTCCACCACGCCCCCGTTGACCGGGTCGACGGCCTGCCTCGCCGCCCCTATGACGATCGGGCCCTCCAGGCTGGGCTCCAAGGCCAAGACGACCCTTCCGCCGTCTTCCTTGATGGAGGTTCCGGCAGCGGAGGCCAAAGAAGCCAGCGTCTTCTCCGGATTCTGGGAGTGTTCGGCATGATGGCGGCCGATCTGCTCGGAGAGCATGTCGGAGTCGAACCCTAGGCCCTTAAGCTCGTTCATGGCGAACTCGAAGAATCCGTCCATGAAAGAGGCGTCGACCCTCCCGTCTTCCTGATGATGCCGCCCTTCGATCGAGACAGGACCCGTCTTCATGAACGTGACGGGGAGCGCTATCGCGTAGGACGCCGAATCGGAATCCGCATGGACGGGGACGATTATCCCTGACTCGCTCATCTTCATCAGGTTGGATGTCACGGTCGACCTGGGAGAGGAGGTCCTTCTCATGATCTCGGCGATGCCGCATGGCCCGTCGTGCAACGTCATGAGGATGTCTATCTGCAGGTCGTTCGTCACGGTCGCGAACCTTCCGTCCTTCCCTACGATCGCGAACTTCGACGTCGCCGAGCCGTCTTCAGCTTCGACGCTCGCAACCATGTCTTCAGGCTGCTTGCCGTTGGACAAAGTGGCCTTGAAACGGTTCCTCAGGCCGTCCCCGATGTCCGATATCGAAGCCACGGTCCCGTAATTGGACGACATGCGGTGAACCAGTCTGGAGAAGAACGAGGCGACGAGGCCGACCTTTCTCGGAAGGCTCTCGTCCCCGTCTATGATTATCGTCAATGGATTGAGTGAGAAGACGTTGATTCCGTAGCCGGTGAGCTTAGAGGCGGTCTTCTTGGATTCGAACACTGCGTCCTCCAGGTTGGAGGCCTTTTCAGTATCGCCATGGCGCTCCGAGAGGAATTCGGCGTAGCGGTCCTGGAGATACGGAGACTCTATCCCGAGGTCGTCCAGATACGTCACCAGGAGGTCTCCCCACGATACCGGCCCCTCGTCCGGAACCGTGCATGAGTCAGTCGGCGCGGCCTTTGGCGGACCTTTCCTTTCCAGGATGGTCATCGACGACATGCGGTAGACGACGCTCTTTTTGTCTGGGTCGGGCTTGTGGCGGGAGACTACGCCGCAGTCTATCAGCTTATCCAGGACGAAATGCAAGGAGGATGACGCCACTCCGACCTCGGACGACAGGTCTGACGGCCTCATCCCGCCCGTCCCCTCGAGAAGGTCGCATATGCGCAGGTGGACGGGGTCGGTGACGACCTCTATGCCGTTCCGGGTCAGTTGGATTTTGAAAGCGGTTTCATCTACCTTGGTGGAAATCACGTCATGTTATAACATTGGTTGATATTAATATATGGAAAACAACGCTCGGAACATCAGTCTTTGCTTCAGCGTATCGCCCATGTCGTCAGGAGAGACGTGAGGCCTCACCTTGAGTATCAGGTCCCTGAGCTCGTGGACCGCGCCTTTGACGTCGTCTTGGTCCACCGCCGCCGACACGACCGCCGCCGCGTCCGCGCCAGCCCGGATGACGTCCTGTATGTTTCCGCGGTTGATTCCGCCGATGGCTACCACCGGCCTGTCCACCCCATGGGATATCTGGTGGACCGCCCCGAGCCCGATGGCCTGGTTCGCGTCCTTCTTGGTTGCAGTCTTGAAAACCGACCCCACTCCGAGGTAGTCCGCGCCCTCATCCACCGCCTTTATAGCTTCCTCAAGGCTGCTGACGGACGCTCCTATAAGCGCATCCTCCCCCATCATGTCCCTCGCGACGCTGACAGGGATGTCTTTCTGTCCGAGATGGACTCCGTCGGCTCCGGAGGCAATCGCGACGTCCACCCTGTCGTTCACTATGAAGAACCTGCAATACTCGTCGGCGATCTTCCTTATGGCTTTCGCCTGCTCGAGCATCTCCCTCCCGTCGGCGTCCTTCATCCTCAGCTGGACGGCGTCTGCCCCGCCTGCGAACGCAAGCTCGGCCACCTGGGCGTCG
>JAEEJP010000104.1 GCA_016281925.1 Methanomassiliicoccaceae archaeon | reverse complement strand
CTTTGCACGAAACAAGCGCGTCGTGCAGTTTCTGAGTCTCATTCTCGAATGCCATTTTTATTCCTCCTTCATGATACGCGGTGCGTACCAGCGGCCGCCTTTGCTTTCACAAATGCTGAGCCGTCACTATTGGAATCACGATTCGATATATAATACTCACGCCATGTATTTATCCGCCATCTTCTAAAAATGTATTAAAATAACCAATATATCCATATATAGAATTATTCAAATATATTTGGATGTTTGTTTGCATTCAAATCAAATAATTATCTTAGAAATCAATATATTTTATATTAATATATATATTATTATAAGTAATTACGATTATTAATTTTAATTATTACAATATTTAATCTATCCATGTATTTTTCTGCAAAAACACACCCGAGTTACCGTTCGCAATAATTTCAAGCTCTTTTGCAATATTTTTTTGTTTTAAATCAGTCTCTGTAAAATGTGTTGGCTGGATATATACATGCATCCAACACACCACACATTCTGGAAATAATCGGGAGGTCTGGCCGCCCAGGTCGCTGAATTGAATGGGCAAGTTTTGGGGCTCGTACATACTATTATATATTTATCGAATTGCATTAATATTGAGAAGTCATTACAAGACTTATGAGTGGCGGAGAGGACATCTACTGGAATTCTTTTCTCCCAGCATTCTTCGACAGAATGAGCGTTCAGATGCGCAAGAATATGACCGAATTCGTCAAGGATCATGGGCTGACCAGCGCGCATGCCATATACCTCATCGCCCTCAGGCTGCAGGACGGCCAGACTCTCGTGAGCCTTTCCCGCTTCCTGGATCTGGATACTGCCAACACGAACAGGGTCATCAAGGTTCTGAGGGAAAAGAATCTGATTTATGACGACCGCAAAACGGAGAACAGCAAGAAGTATTCCATATATCTTACCGATGAGGGGAGGATGCTTGCTGACCGCGTGATGAACGGAGTCACCGATCTCAACAACAGATATTTCGAAAACATACCCCGCGAAGATGTTCTTCATCTGCGCAACACGCTCATCCGCATCCTCAATAACATGGAACTGGATATCAACAGCTATATGGGATCGAAATACGAGGATCCGTTCTACACCCATCTCAGCATCGTTCCGCTAGACGACGATTACACCACCGAGCCGAAGCGTCTGGACAACAGGAAAGCCAAGAAATGATGCTGAAGGCCGGTCCCTCGGCCGAACCTCTTCTCCTGACTGCCGACTCGAATCTTGAATTCTTTAAATATTACAGAGTTAATGTCGAAAGCATGGGCAAAGTAGTGGCGATTGTTTCAAGCCCCAGAGCTAAGGGCAATTCGATGGCCATCGTCAACAGCGTCATAGACGGGGCAATGGGTCTATCCACAAACATGATCGTGCTTCACAGCCTTCATACTATGCTCATCCATGGATGCAATGCCTGCATGGCATGCAAAACCAAGAATTGTTGCATAATAGAAGATGAACTGACGAATGTTCTCGAAGACATCAAGGATGCGGACGGCCTGGTAATATCAGCGCCGGTCTATTTTGACGGTCCCTGCGCGCAGTACAAGATGTTCGAGGACAGGCTGTTCTCTTTCATGGCCGCAGACGGTTCCATCAAAATGACTCCCGGCAAGAAAGTCGTCATCGTCGTGACATGCGGCGGACCAAAGGAACGCGGCCAGAAAGTCTGCGACCATATCGCGGACACATTCAGGATGCTGGGCGCCGAAATCGTCGGAACAATCGTATTCTCTGATGAGGGCGGATCAAAAACCGCCGATTCCTGCGATGACATCATCGATCAGGCCAAAGAATTGGGGAAGACATTCCGGACGAATTATCGCGAGTACGATCCGCATTACCACGGCCCGAAGCAGTGAATTCTTTTCGATAAAGGGTTTTCCCGCCCCCGATTTCGGGGCGGGTCTTTAAAATCATTCTTCAGAGCTTTCAGTGACTATGTTCAGTCCGATCACGCCAGCGATGATCAGGAACAGGAACAGGTATCCAGTGGGGCTGGGGAATTCGCCGAACAGTGCCATGCCCATGAGAACCGAACCGACGGCTCCGATGCCTACCCAGACCGAGTAGGAAGGCCCGGTGGGCAGCCCCATTTTCATGCCTTTGTTCAGGAATACCACGCTGATCGGAAGTATCAATATGGTGACTGCAGTCCAGAAGACGTCCGAGAATCCTTCGGACAGATCCATGGTCGTAGCCCAGAGGGTCTCGAACACGCCTCCGATGAGAACCCAAAGCCATGCTCTGCTCATGCGGCCGCCCCCGATGAGAGATGGAGGCCGACAACGCCCACCAGAATCAGGAATACCAGCCCGACCTTCAAGCGGTCCACCTTCTCGTGGTAGAGCAGATATCCGACGATCATCGTGAACACCGCGCCCATGCCGGTCCACATGGAATACGCTATACCCAGATCCATCTCCTTCATTGCCATCCCGACGCACATCGGGCTCAGATACATGAACAGCGCCGTGAGGGCAAGCCAGATCCACCTGTAATTCTCGGCGGTGTCGTACTTCTTCATCATGACGACCCATACTGGCTCGAGAATTCCTCCGACTATGACCCATAGCAGCGATGCGCTGATCATAGCCGGCCCAATTTCTGGAAGATATTAATCTTTGCCATCTGGATCGGCGCCTGCCGGCACATAAGCGGATGAACGATGCCCGCAATCTGAAAAAGGCAGGAATGGCCGGGAGGAAGGACCCGGCCGTTTCAGAGGTTCTTCTTCAGGGTGAAGGCCGCGCTGTTGACTGCCATGACCGCGGTCCCTATCTCCAGCGGGTCATGGATGATCGCTTTGGCTTTCCTGATGCCTTCGTCGTCGAAGCTGTGCGGTACGCCGGGGGTGGAAATCACTGACCCTTCGGCCATTATCTTCCCGGGGAACGATGCGGGAGCGGCGTTCAGTATGTATCTGTGCGATGAGATCGCGGCTTCCACATCCTTCAGAGCCTTGACCCCGTATTTCGATTCCAGCCTCTCGGCTTTCTCGTATACGATGTCGGTTACGGAGACGTCCGCCCCCATGCCTTTTAAGATCTGGACGGCTTCCGTACCGACGAATCCCGCCCCTATGACGAGGACGTCTTTCCCGCTGAGATCCCCTCCGGCGGCGTTCTTCAGACAGACCGAATAGCCCATGGCGGTGCCCCAGGAATTGTTGGTCTGCTTTCCTTCGCGGACGTTATAGGCGATGAACATGGTGTCGTCGGCCATCATTATCATGTCGGCGCCGTCCCTTATCGCTTCGGAGAATC
Organism: Methanomassiliicoccaceae archaeon; assembly: GCA_016281925.1. Lineage (GTDB taxonomy): Archaea > Thermoplasmatota > Thermoplasmata > Methanomassiliicoccales > Methanomethylophilaceae > Methanoprimaticola. The sequence goes on along the minus strand of JAEEJP010000104.1, from coordinate 1,930 downwards.
CCTGGACGTCGGTACCCTCGGTCACGTGAGAAGACATCCCCAGCCTTCTGACTATGGCATCCACGGATTTCGCGAACCCTCCTATGACTCCGAGGCCGGATGTGATCGGCACCACGGCGACGTCGAACCCGGAGAAATCCACGTCTCCGCTGAGCCCGGCCGCCTGGATCGCCATCTCTTTGACGGTGGTCCCGCACATCCTGACGAGCTTCGAGTCCAGATCCATCCTGTCGTCCGGGACGCCTTTGATCATCTCCGGGGTGAGCCTGGTCATCAGACCACCTCCGGGACGCCGTCGACGAATCCGGAGCACCCGCATTCGTCCGCGATTTTCCTTATGCAGGATGCGGCTTTCTCATCCGCTTCAGCTTCGGTCCTTCCTTTGGATATCAGGGTGGCTCTCCACTCCTTCTTTCCCGGCTCATAATCTGTGATGGAATTGTCGCATCCGAACAGCCCGGGAGCGAATCTCGGGCGGCAGACATGGCCGAATTCCTTCTCTCCGCTGGACCTGAGTATCCCGTCCTTGAAGACGACATGGCGGTATACGGAGCAGCCCTCTCCCGGTCTTCTGCCGGTGGGCTTCCCGGAGGCAGTGGCATAGAGCTCTTCCAGGAGATTGATGCCGGTGGCGGCCTCGATTGCGGCGGGGGTCTGGCTGGGGATCCTCGCGTCGATCTCCAGGACGCGCAGCCCCTTGGGAGTATCGATGGCCTCCACGTCCATCAGGGCTCTGAGGCCCATCGCTTCGGCCACTTTCCTTCCGATCTCGGCGAATTCCCTGTCTTCCTCGGGAGAAAGAATGTTCGGGTTGCATCTGACCATCTTGCAGTCGTAATTCGAATCGAGGCAGACTTCGGTGGTGACGTACGACTTCGCCTTCCGGCCGTCGCCGATCACCTCTATCGAGACGCTCTTCCCGTGGACGAATTCCTGCATCACCGGCTCGTCACCGATGCTTTCTATGAAATCCAGCCCTTTCCTGACGTCGCCGTCGTTCCAGGCCACCGTCACCCCTATGCTCCCGCTCTGGCTGGAAGGCTTCACGATGGCGGGGAACCCGCATTCCGGCCAGGGCTTGGGCAGCGACACGCCCACTGAAGACATGATCTCGTTGGAGCGGTTCTTCGAGCTGGAAATTCCATAGGAATTCAGGTCGAACAGAAGCGGCACGTCCATGTCCATGGAATCGAGGCATCTGAGGAGGTCGATCTCCTCGCATGCCGGGATGACCGCGTCGCATCCCTCGAATACTTTTTTGGCGCCGTCCGGATCCTTGGTGGGATCCAGATGGATCGGCTCGTCGCATATCGACATCGCCGGAGCGCTTTCCTTCCTGTCCAGCACGACGGCCTCGAATCCTGCGGCTTTAGAGAGCAAGACCGCCTCCATGCCCTGGAGAGCGCCGCCGACTATGGCGATGCGGGTCATCTCGAAGCCATCCTTGCCCTGCGGGAATCGAGGTATGCCCTGTATTCGGTGCTGGTGGCATGCCTGTGGCCCATGCCTTCCAGAAGCTCGAAGACGTGCTCGACGGACCTGTTGCCGTTCTCGATGTCCAGCTCGTGCTGCGCCACCCCGGCCAGATTCCTGCTCGGGGGGACGATCGAAGTGACCACGTTGGCTCCCGCCTCTATCCTGGTCTTGAGCCCGGCGATGCCTTCCACATCCAGGCTGCAGGGGATCAGTTTGTCGTGGTTCATCAGCCTCATGACCGCAATCGCCTTCAGCTCCTCCGAGGGGCCGTAAGGCACGTTGTCCTGCATGGGGGTTCCGGGCTGCGGGACGAATGTCATCGCCCTCACCTGGTCGCAGCCCAGGGTGCTCATGGTGAGGATGGTGTCGGCGCGGTCTTTGACGTTCTCCCCCAGGCCGATCATCATGCCGTCTTCGGTCAGAAGCCCGGCCTTTCTGGCCCAGATCTTCTGGT
>JAEEJP010000103.1 GCA_016281925.1 Methanomassiliicoccaceae archaeon | reverse complement strand
TGCTCCTGGCGATGGAGGTCGGACTCATGGGAGTCTACACGGCGTCGGACTACTTCCTGTTCTACGTCATGTGGGAGGTCACCCTCATACCCATGTACTTCATGATCTCCTGGTACGGAGGGCCCCGCAGGCATTACGCCGCCATCAAGTTCTTCATCTATACCCACGTGGCATCGCTGGTCATGCTCATCGGTATCTTCGCGATGGGCTTCAAGGTCGCGGGAATGACCGGAGGAGCCATCAACTTCTCCTTCGACGCCATCAACTCGCTGATGCCCCTCACCAACGAAGGGTTCCAGGCTCTCGTGTTCGCGCTTCTGTTCTTCGGATTCGCGGTCAAGATGCCTGCCGCCCCGTTCCACACCTGGCTGCCCGACGCGCATACCGAGGCGCCCACCGGCGGTTCCGTCCTCCTGGCCGGAGTCATGCTTAAGATGGGTTCCTACGGTATCATCCGCGTCTGCCTCGAGGCGTTCCCTCTCGGAGCGCACTACTGGCAGTGGATCATCATCGTGATCGGGCTCGTCTCCATCGTGTACGGCGCATACGCATGCATCGCCCAGAAGGACCTCAAGAAGATGGTCGCATTCTCGTCCATCAGCCACATGGGAATGGTCATGCTCGGAATCGGATGCCTGAGCGACGCGGGAATCACCTTCGCAGTGTTCCAGATGTTCGCCCACGGCCTCATCACCGGAATCCTGTTCATGGTGTGCGGAATGGCCGGGCACAAGATCGGAACCAGAGAGATCCCCCTCCTCGGAGGGATCGCCGGCAGGATGCCCAGGTTCGCGACGTTCATGATGTTCTCCTTCATGGCGTCCCTCGGACTTCCCGGGCTCATCGGATTCTGGGGAGAGTTCCCGATCATCTTCGCGTTCTATCAGTTCATAGTCGCGAACGATATGCTCTGGCTCCTCCTGTTCTGCATGCTGTCCCTCATGCTCACCGCGGGATACTACCTGTGGGCCATGCAGAGGACGCTGTTCGGACCCGAGACCACCAAGATCGATCTCAGCCATGTCCACGACGTCAACAGGACCGAGTTCATCGCCATGGGAGTGCTCTGCGCCCTCGTCGCGATATTCGGGATGTGGCCCGACGGAGCTCTCCAGTTCATCGAGCCTTACACGCAGAATCTTGCAACCGTATTTGCGGGGATGATCTGATGGATTTCACATCTATATTCGGAGAATTCACAGCGGTCGCGCCTATGATCATCCTGATGATCGCGGTGCTGCTGGTGCCTGGAATCAACCTGCTCGGGAAGAAGCGCTCGATCACCTGGGCCTTCTCCCTTGCGATGGTCGTCATCTCGCTGTTCCTGAACCTCTTCATGCTCACGGACGGATTCACGGGATCGACCCTCGGCATGGCCAGCTACAACGCGTACTCAGGCCTGATGATCCTCCTGTTCCAGATCGTCCTGTTCCTGGCAGTGCTCGTGTCCAACGCCAGCACCGAAACCACCAGGTTCAACACCGGAGCGTACTACGCCCTGCTGATGGCCGCCACCATGGGAATGATGTTCGTCGCCGAGTCCTCGGACCTGGTGATGATCTTCGTCGGAGTGGAGCTCACCAGCATATCGTCCTACGCGGCCGTATCCATGAAGAGGAACGACTCCAGGGCAGCCGAAGCCGCCGTGAAGTACGTCATCATCGGAGGAATGTCCACCGCTCTGACCCTTTACGGTATCTCCATGCTCTACGGGCTCGCCGGAACGACCAACATCGCCGCCATCGCCCATTCCACCCAGATCGGCGGTATGAGCCTGACCTTCGCCGTCGCCCTCATATCGATGGTCGCAGGATACGGGTTCAAGATCGCGGCGGTGCCGTTCCACATGTGGGCGCCCGATGTGTACGAAGGAGCCTCCACCCCTGTCTCCATGTTCCTGGCAACGGGATCCAAGAAGATGGGTCTGAGCGTCTTCTTCCAGATCTTCCTGATAATGTTCGTGTCCGGCACCGCATGCGCGAAGATCGCCGGGCCCGAAGTCCAGTACCTGTTCGCGATAATCGCGGCCATAACCATGACCGTCGGAAACATCGTGGCGATCGCGCAGAACAACATCAAGAGGATGCTCGCATACTCCTCCATCGCCCAGGCAGGTTACATCCTGATCGTGATGGCGGTCATGTCCGAGTACGCCCTCAGCGCAGGCCTGTTCCACATGTTCACCCATGTGTTCATGAAGGGCGGGGCCTTCCTCGTCGTCGGCGCGCTGATCTGCGCCGGCATCGGCGAGAAGATCTCCGACTACAGAGGGCTCGCCAAGAGGGCTCCCCTCATGGCGGCGGCCATGATGCTGTTCCTGTTCTCTCTGGCAGGGATCCCGCCTCTCGCAGGGTTCACCTCGAAGTTCTTCCTGTTCTCGTCCACGATGGGAACTTCCGCAGGACTCGAGTCCCAGTGGATCTGGCTCGCATTCATCGCCATCCTGAACTCCGCCATCTCCCTGTACTACTACGCAAGGGTCGTCAAGGCCATGTATGTGGAGAGGGGAGACAAGGCCGACAGGGTCAAGGTGCCCGCGATATTCACCGTCGCCATTCTGATCTGCCTCGTTGCGGTCATCGTCCTCGGTGTCTACCCCCAGCTCATCTTCGACTTCTGCGAGACCGCGGCCCACACGCTGCTTCTCAGCTGAGACCGAAGCCGGAAACCTCTTCCCCTCCTCCGGGAGGGGTGTTTTTATCTTCTCCGTTCCTGCATATGGCGCGACGTCCAGAGCATCGGAGGCCGCCCCGAAAAGGCCGGATAGTGCTAATGGTTAAGTAGTGTCTAATAATGTGGGATTTGATGGCAGAGCCCTGGCATTCTTGCATAGACAATGAACTCGCTTCCTGCGAGAGGCTGATGGAGGAGTCTCTCAGCTTCGAGAATGCCGAACTCACCGAGATGTGCCGCTATGTGGTCATGTCCGGGGGGAAAAGGCTGAGGCCTTCTTTCTGCATCCTTTCGTATCACGCATGCGGAGGAAAGGATTCCGCGGTCCCGGTCAGCATCGGGTCCGCATTCGAGATAGTCCACAGCGCCACGCTGATCCACGACGACATCAACGACCAGGGCGAGATCAGGCGCGGGCGCAAGACCCTCCACAAGCAGTATTCGCTCACCAAAGCGATTGTCGCCGGCGACTGCATGTTCACCGTCGGATTCCGCCTGCTCTCGGGGGTCGCGTCGCAGATCGTGGATTACATCGCGGAGGCCTCCGGGGCCATGGGCGCCGGGGAGTTCATCCAGAAGGATTACGAGCACGCATCCAGCGTGACCGAAGAGGATTACATGGAGATAATCTCCGGCAAGACGGCGAAGCTGTTCAAGGCCTGCGCCATGTCCGGAGCTTACGTCGCCGGCGGCGATGAGAAAGATGTCAGCGCCCTGGGGCAGTTCGCCTACGAGGTCGGACTGGCGTTCCAGATAGTCGATGACGTCCTGGACGTGACCGGGGATCCGGGCAACATGGGGAAAGCGGTCGGGACCGATCTGCTGGAAGGCAAGCCCACCCTCCCCGTGATATATGCGATGCAGGACCCGCAATACGGCGGCGAGATAAGGAGCCTGTTCGAAGAGCCCGAGGTGTCCCATGAGCATGTCCGCAGGGCTCTGGAGCTCATCTCCAAGACGGATTCCATACCCAGATGCTTCGGGAAGGCGAAGAGGCTGGCGGAGGGCGCGATGTCCTCGATAGACAGGCTCGAGGATTCGGTGTACAAGACTGCCCTGAAGGATCTGGCGGCCTATGTGGTCTGCCGCGACAGGTGATGCCCATGGCAGAGAAGACCGCCGTCGACGTTCTGGTAGTGGGTTCCGGCCCGGCAGGGAGCACCGCCGCCGCTTATGCGGCCATGGGCGGCGCGAAGGTCATGATGATCGAGAGGCGCTCTCAGGTGGGGGTGCCGGTCAGATGCGGGGAGTACATGCCTTCCAATGGGGAGATAGTCAACATGTTCCCCTCCCTCAGAGACGAGGATTCACTTTTCGACATACCTGCCAGGCTCAAATGCAGGGAGACCCTGGGGATCAAGCTGGTGGATCCCAAGGATAAGGTCACCGTCCTGGACATGCCGGGATACACCGTCGACAGGGACGCGTTCGATAAATATCTGGCCGAACGCGCCGTCAAGGCGGGCGCAGAGCTGGTCACCCGCTGCGATTTCGAAGGCATAGAGGACGGCGTGGCCAAGACCTCCGCCGGCGATATCCAATACAGAGTCATCATCGGGGCCGACGGCCCGGGATCCCGCGTGGCGAGGAATCTCGGCCTCGGGCGCAACCAGAACCCCTATCCGGCGGTCACAGCTCAGGTCAAAGGCGATTTCGAGCCGTATCTCGTGATGTATTTCGGCGACATCGCTCCGGGAGCGTACAGCTGGATCATACCCAAGGACGGCCGGGCCAACGTCGGCGTCGGGTGCTCCCCCAGGTTCTCCCGGGGTAACGTCACGGATTACTTCGACAGGTTCGCTTCCAAGCGCGGGTTTTCCGAGCACAGCAGGGTCTGCGGGAAATACGTGCCCAGCGAGGGACCGATACCCGCCACGGTGTCCGGGAACGGGATGCTGGTGGGCGATTCCGCCGGGCAGGTCATCTCGGTGAACGGCGGAGGGATACCTCTGGCCATGATCGCGGGCCGCATCGCCGGGAACGTCGCCGCGAAGAACGTATCCTCTTCGCAGCCCCTCCAGGATTACGAGACGCAGTGGAGGGAGATCATGTATAAGCCGCTCAGAACCGCCGCGTTCAACAAGAAGCTGGCCGACATGTTCGCGTTCAGATCGGAGAGGAGCACCGCCCTGTGCATGGCGCTCCTGGGGAAGAGGCGCCTGAACAATCTGATCAGGTGCAAGAGGCTTTTCCCGCGACGTCATCTGCTGCGGTGCCTGTAAGATCTCATCTCCGACCCGCATATCGGGCAGTCCGGAAGCTTTTCGTTATACCATTTCCCGCATCCGACGCATCTGTAGTGCCATTTTGCCTTCTTCTTTATTCCGGCCATGCCCACCGCGCGGTATCCGATGTCCATCGCGGCCGCGACGTTCTGGATGGAATAGTCGTCGGACCATATGGTGCCTCCGACGTCCAGGGCGAGGGCGAGTACGGTCAGGTCCACCGGCGAAAGCCTCCCGAGGTCCCCGGTCTTCCTGGCGGCTTCCGACACTTCGGCCAGCGACGCTTTGGAGCAGTCCATGACATGCACCATGTCCCCCCAGAGGTTCAGGCGGGGATCCTCATATTTCTCCAGCTCCCTTATGACTCCGGGAGGGCAGACATGGTCCTCCTCGGGGAGCCCGTCCATCGAGAAGAACGCGGAGCTGTCCAGGACAATCATGGCTCATGGGATGCATGGCGCATAGATAACTTTGACCGGGATTCCAGACATCCGTTTCCGCATCCGGATGAGTTTCCCCGCAAAAAGGGTTAAAGCCTTCACATCATACATGCCGACGGTAAGCCGATGGACCCGATAGAGATTCTGACCGTCATGATCGCCGGCCTCTGGCTGTTCCTGCCCGCCATGCTGCCGAATTCGGCCGCCGTAGTCTTCGGAGGCGGGACCAAGATGGATTTCGGCAGGTCCTGGAGAGGGAAAAGGATATTCGGAGACGGGAAATCGTGGAGAGGATTCTTCGGAGGGGCTTTCTCCGGCATAGCTTTCGGGCTGATCCTCATTGGCATATCCTGCCTGTGGGACCCCAGCGGGACCTGGGGATACGGGGAATTCTGGGGCAATGTCGGCATAATCGCCTGTCTCGCCTTCGGTGCGGTCCTCGGGGATCTCTGCGGGGCCTTCATAAAAAGGAGGCTCGGGATGGAGAGAGGCCAGAAAGCTCCCATACTGGACCAGTACGATTTCGTCATCGGCGCGTTCCTACTGACCGCTCTTTTCAATTATGATTGGGTCTATTCCACGTACATAGAAGGATGGCACATCGCCGCGCTGATCTTCATAATCGCGCTCATGTTCGCGATACACCGCGTCGTGAACATCATAGGCTACAAGATGGGCCTCAAGAAAGAACCCTGGTGACACTCATGAGCGAACTCACCCAAGCGCTGAAGGACTGCGGCGCGCTCCAGTTCGGGGATTTCACCCTGGCCTCCGGAGCCAAGAGCAGCTATTACATAGACATAAAGAAAGCCAGCACCAATCCCAGAGTGCTTTATCTGATCTCCCAGCTTATGGCGATGAAGATGCAGGACCTCAGCATACGCCCGGACAGGATCGCAGGCGTGGTTCTGGGGTCGGTGCCGCTGGCGGCCGCCCTTTCCCTGGCGACCGGGATACCTTACGTCATGATCAGGAAGGAGAAGAAAGACCACGGCACCGGGAAGCTGATAGAAGGCGATCTGGAAGCCGGGGACAGAGTTCTGGTGGTGGAGGACGTGATCACCACCGCCGGTTCCAGCGTCAAGGCCATCCAGACCCTCCGCGAGGCCGGGGCTTCCGTCACCGACGTGATCTCCGTCATCGACCGCGAGGGGGGCGGGAGAGAGAATCTGGCCGACATCGGCGTGGATTTCCATCCTCTCGTGAAGGCATCCGATCTCGTGGGCGGAAGCAGATGAGGCCGGAACCGGATTGCGCCCTGTGCGGGCTCTGCGCCGGCCGCACGAAGATAGTTCTTCCGGACGGGAATCCCGGGTCGGGGATAATCTTCGTCGGGGAGGCCCCGGGGGAGAGCGAGGACCGCGAGGGGAGGCCGTTTGTAGGGCGCTCGGGGAAAGTGCTGTCCGCGATGATGGAGAAAGCCGGATTCAGCCGCGCCGACGTCCTGATCACCAATACGGTCAAGTGCAGGCCGCCGTCCAACAGGGATCCTTTCCCGGAGGAGATGGCCGCCTGCCGTCCGTTCCTGGAATCCGAGCTGGAAGGCGCCAGGCTGGTGGTCGGGCTGGGCAAATCCGCCTGCAGGGATCTGATGGGATATGAAGGACCGATGGGGGCGGTGGTCAACACGATGTGCAGCATCGAGATCCGCGGCAGGCGCATAAGATTCCTGCCCGCGTACCATCCCGCCGCCACGATATACAACAGGGAGCTCCGCAGCGAGCTGGAGAGGACGATGGAGATCGTCGCGGGAGAGCTCAGATGAGATTCTCCGGCTTCATGATAGACATGGACGGGACCGTCTACAAAGGCGGGAACAAGATAGAGGGCGCGGACGAATTCATATCCTGCCTGCGCTCCGAAGGGATCCCGTTCGTGTTCCTCACCAACAATTCCGCCTACCCCAGGAAGCATTACCTCGACAAGCTTCTGTCCATGGGATTCGACGTAAGCATGGAGAATGTTCTCACGTCGACCGTCGCCACTATCCGTTTCTTGCTGTCGGAGCGCCCGGGGAAGAAGGTGTATCCGATCGCTTCGCCCGGAGTCGTCGCCGATCTCGAGGAGGCCGGGCTGACCATGGAATACGAGCATCCGGACATCGTCCTTCTGGCGTTCGACCGCACCATCACCTATGACAAGATAAACGCCGGATACAGGTTCCTCATGGGAGGGGCCGAACTCATAGCCACTCATCCCGACGATCTCTGCCCCACAGAGGACTCCTATGACGTCGACATAGGCCCTTTCATAAGGTTTTTCGAGCAGATGTGCGGAATAAAGGCGACCGTCATAGGAAAGCCAAACGGCCTGATGCTGGAGATGGCGGCCCGCGAGATGGGCGTCGATCCGAAAGGCGCCGTGATGGTCGGGGACCGCCTTTACACCGACATGTAGATGGCCGACTGCGCCGGCATAGCGTCGATATTGGTGCTGACTGGGGAGACTTCCAGGGCGGATCTGGAGGGTTCTGACATCAGACCGACGTATGTTCTCGATTCGGTGGCGGACATACCGAAAATCATCTGACGCGGCCCGGCACTCCTTCCGCGCAAAGGGCGAATGGCGATTCTATAGTATATAACTGCGCCGCAAACCGCCGGTTCGGATGCCCAGGCTAAGGGTTCCGATGTCGGGT
>JAEEJP010000102.1 GCA_016281925.1 Methanomassiliicoccaceae archaeon | reverse complement strand
TTCTTCGTCAAGTTCTCGATCTCTTTCATGCGCCTGTCGATGTCGTCGATGCCAACCTTTCTGGATATTTCGATCTGCTCTACGGCCACCATGAATCAACGTATGTCTTTATAATTCAAAAACATTAGGTTCGTGACTATAAAAGCAGTGGGGGAGCATTTTAGTTCATTATATTGTTTTCAGTCAGATAGACGCAGATAGACACAGAAAAGATGCATCCAGTCTATCGTCATATTGAACTTATCGTGGAAGATAATATGAAATCGGTACGTGAGGTCATAGATGAAACACATCACTTTTTTGCTTCGAAAAATCGAGACTCGATGTCTTTCCCCTTGTACAAGCGACTGACGATATCGCTGCCCGGATGTTTGATAGCATAGAGGTAACGATCCAGGGCTTGCTGGCATCTCGTTCGGTCGCGCCTCCTGGGCGTGAGCGGCAGCGCGGTGCGCCCATCCATGGAATTGCGGAAATGCGCGCCCCTGAGCGCAGATGGCCATTCCACCAGTTGTCATTCCGTATCTGCTCCAGGACTGCATGGATTGACGGCGGCACTGGGGTTTATAGACAATCCTCGATGATATGGACCTGTCAGGCCCCGTCTATTCTCCTTCTTCTGACGCGCCGGCATTTCGACGAGAAGGACAGCAGGGACCATGTCGTTCCTGGGATGCCGGAGATTCTCTGACAGATTCTGACGCCGTTCCGGGACCGATAATTTGAAGGCGGATCGGAGTTGTCTGCATGCCGGACATTGGAGTCTGCCAACTAGCGGAGGGGACAACATGGGCAAACAGGAACAAGGGACTGTCACGGGATTGGAGAATTTCGAAAGGACGGATGGGCTTTTCTCGCTGTGCGGGCTCAACTGCGGGCTGTGCGGATACCGCCTACAAGGCAACTGCGACGGATGCTTCAAGGAAAGCTTCTGCGCGGAGACCTGTCCGAGAGTCCCTTGCAGCATCAGGCACGGCAACCTGCAGTACTGCTTCGAATGCCCCGAGTATCCCTGCAAGCATTACGACGGCTTCGACAGCTACGACACCCTCGTGCTGCACCGCAACCAGCGCAAAGACATGCAGAAAGCCAAGGACATCGGCATCGGGGCCTACCTCGCTGAGCAGCGTCAGAAGGTGGGGCTCTTGGACAGGCTCCTCAAGAGCTACGACGACGGCCACAGCCTGGTGTTCTTCTGCTCCGCGGTGAACATGCTCTCCGTCGACGATATGAGGTCGATGATCGACAAGGCCGATTCCGAGACCGAAGGCATGGCGGTCCCGGAACGGGCTGAACACATCGAGAACATGCTGAGGGCGTTCGCCGATCGGAACGGGATCAGGCTCCGATCGAACCGCCCGGCGGACACCGCCCTCCGATCGATACTGGAGACCGGCCCCGCATCAGGGCGATCCCTCGCCGGGAGGCTGGTTCTCATCGCTTACGCGCGAGATGCCGGAAGATCAGCGGACTATGGATCGATGCTCTTTTCCCTCCGGGCCGCGCCCCTTCATTCCGACGTCGAGCGGGCTATAATGCCTCTCCCTTGCCTTTCCGCTGTCTCTGCTCGGTGAAAGCTTTGTATGCCCGCTTCCCTTCCCTTCTGCACTTCGCAGACGAGTGCCTGCGCCCGGATATCGTGGGCGGTCCGATTCTTTCCTGTTCAGGATCATCGACAGATGCTATGCATCTATCCCGAAGCTCCAGCGGTCGCAGTCCGTCCCGGCGAAGCCGTACATTCCGAAATGTGTTCGGGCGACGTCGCATGACGTAGCGCCTCCTGAACTCCTGCAGGAAGTCGCGGCAGACGTTGCCGTTCTTCTTCCTGGCGAACTCGTTGAGCTCGGGTCCCCGGTTTTGTCGATAGGGGCATGAACATCTCCGGATGGGGGATGCCGTACTCTGCGACCGCCATCCTGTTCCATTAGTACGTGCGGGGGTTCCCCATGATCCTTTCCACGTAGTGCTGGTCCATGGTGATGGTGTTCGTGAGTTCATCATCCTGTTGATGCAGCACTCGGTGAACGCGGTCTTCATGTGCTTGGGGCTCCTCGCGAAGTATACCCAGTCCTCCGGGGGCCTGCGGCCGTTGCGCCCGATGTCGGTCCTGCGTATCCTCATCGGGGCTCCCTCCGAAGACGAATTCGACAGTGATCACGCCGCTGGACGCGGTGAAACGCGGGATGCGGCACTCGGAGGCGGCCTTCTCCCTGACAGAGAAGCTGCCCCTCTCGCAGCTCTCGATCATCTTGGGGGTCTAGCCTTCGGGAGATGAAGAAGGAAGCTTCAGGTCGATGCGGCCCTTCTCTACATTGGAATTCTTTCCGGAAGTCTCTTCGTCGGCATGCGGATTGCCTCGAGGAGGGTCACGACGGCTTCCGGATGGCCTTCGCAGCAGGAATCATGGCGCAATCGGTCAGCAATAAGAAAGGCGCGGGAACGACGGAGCCATCATATGTCCATGATTTTGTTGAGTCCTCATTTAGCAAGTTTAATCATTTCATATAGCTCTTTGACAGCGTTTGTGTTCGGTGCGCCTCAATCCGAATGACAGCAGGCGCACCGAACCATCGGACGGAGGCATCCTCATGGACATGAAAACAGCCAACATGCTGATGATCGCAGGAGGCGTCGTCACGATGATCTCCGTGTTCCTCGTATGGGCCACGGGCTTCGGTGACCACACCTTGTGGGAACTGCGCGATTACTTCAATTTCAAGGACGGATGGCTGAGCGGCATCGCCCGCATATGCGTACTCATCATCTTCTTCCTCGGAATAGGCTCCATCATTGCGGGAATACAATATCTCAGCAGGACAGACAGGCCTAAGGAGTTCTTCATTTCGGCGCTGTTCAGCAGCATAACTCTGATCGTGGCCGCGATCATAGTCGTAGCCAAAATCAGCGATGCGCACTTCGGCATAGGATACGGAGCATACGTCGCCTTTGCCGCGGCAGCGATGATCCTGATCGCTGCGATGATCATACACAAAGAGATGTGAGGGCATCGGAATGGTGCCCTAACCAGGCGGTGACTTTCCGCGCCAAACCATTTATCATTTATCCTTAGCCCCGTAAATAAGGAATAAAATCGCCATGCAATTCAATCCAGAACCTTATCAGATCATATGCGCCGTCATCGGCCAGATTCGTGAGGCATATGCCGCTGAAAGCGTGTACGCCGCATTAGAGAAGTACGGGCCGGTGCGCCATATGCTCGTACCATGCCGGAGAGGCGCCGCCCGGCATCATCGGGCGCACAGATTCCGGTCTCGAGGCGCAAATGCTGTTCTTCAGGGACATTTGCCTGAAGATGACGGCATAGCCCTCGATTTCGCCGGGTTCTTCAGCACCGTCGGCGGACCGGCTCCGGCGGAGAAGGGCCGCAATCCGAGTACGACAGCAGGAAGCAGACGAATCGGTTCAGAATTTTGTTTACGGTTCTGGAACCCGAAGCGACCAATATGTTGGACGACGGCTGGCTGAGGGGCCACCTGCCAGTCGCACCCTGAGCTTCAGAATCTCAGCAGGCTGGAGGTGCCCATGGATTTCGCGATTATGATGTTCGGATTCGTGCCGGTTGTATGTCTGGTCATCGACATCATCCTGTATTCGCGCTTGAAGGGTTCGTCCCTGCAGAGTATCAAAAAAGAACATCGTGATGACAGGAGAACAAACTCTCGAATTCAACCAAGATAATATTTGATTCTATTCCGCCTAGCGGCCGCAGGTGTCGTCCCATTCTCAGGAGCGGCAACGGCTCATCCGCCGCCTCCCTTTGGCGAAGTCGCCTTATGGGAGCCTATTTACTGCATGATTATTCGCAGGAGGACGGAATACTTCTGTCCCTCGTCCGCGCTGACCATTGCGGATTCACTGCGGAGCATCCGAGGAGTAGAAGGGCACCAGGGAGTTCTTCGGATTCTGCCGGCGGTTTCTGCTTCCCGCCATTTGGGAAAAAACGGATGCTCTGATCTGTCTGGCGCGTTTATTGCGGTCCGGATATCCTGAAGAACGCTCCGGGGCCGGTTCCGGCAAGGCTTTAATACTCATTCTGACATTATGTCAGTGACATTGTGTCAGAATAGAGGAAGACCGATGCCGAGAAGGACGCAGAAACTGGTAGATGCGAGGCGCGGCGAAATCGTCGGAGCGTGCGAGGAGCTCTACGCCGAGAAGGGATTCAAAGAGATCACCATGGCCGACATCGCAGGGAAGACCACATTCACGCGCACCTCCATCTACAATTACTTCCGGACGAAGGAGGAGATTTTTCTGGCCCTTCTTCAGAGGGAGTACGAGTCCTGGGCAGATGCGATCGACGATGCGGTCCGCAGCCGGGAATCGATGTCGGAAGAGGAAATCGCAGACTTCCTGGCCGCCTCCCTGGAAGAGAGGAGGCAGATGCTCCGGATACTTTCCATGAACCACTACGACATGGAGGCCGGAAGCCGCATCGGGAACCTGACGGAATTCAAACGCTCCTACGGGAGGACGCTGGATTCGGTCGGACAGATGATAAGGAAATTCTGCGGAGGCCTCTCCGACGGGGACATATCAGGGTTCGTCTACTCGTTCTTCCCGTTCCTCTACGGCCTATGCCCCTATACCGAGGTCACCCCTAAGCAGGAGGAGGCTATGGAGGCCGCGGAGATAGGCTTCGTGCATCATACGGTCTACGAACTCGTATACAGTACGGTCCTCGGGCTTCTGGCAGCAAACAGGAGAAGGTGAAAAGATGCCATCGATAACCATCGACATCGCTCCCCTTTCCAGGGAGCAGAAGGCGCAGATAGCGAAGGAGCTCACGGAATCCGCTTCCAGGATAACCGGGATAGATCCCTGGGCATTCTATGTGTTCATCAACGAATATCCCAGGGACTGCATAGGCGTCGGCGGGGAGCTCCTGTCGGACAGGCGACCGCGAGACATTTCCGATACCATGAACAGAACAGCAGCGTTATTGGCGGTCCTGATCGTCGTGGCGGTTTTGGCTGTCGCGGCCGCCGTCTTCATCAACAGCCCAGGAGGCGGCCAGGATGCCCCGCCGGACGATGGTACGGTTCCTGCCGGAAAAGTGGCTGTAGTATGCTTCTCCGAAACTGGGAACACCGAGAGGATAGCGAAGGAGATCGCCGGGATGACCGGCGGAGATTTCATCAGGATCACGCCTGAAGTCCCGTATACAGCCGCAGACAGGGATTACAGCGACAGCGGCAGCCGCACCAGGCTGGAGCAGAACGATGCTTCCGCGCGCCCGGCCATAGCAAACAGCATAGACATCAGCGGATACTCGGCCGTATTCCTCGGATACCCCATCTGGTACGGCGATTCACCCAAGATCATGTGGACGTTCGTGGAGACGCACGGCCTGGAAGGAAAGACCGTCATCCCGTTCTGCACATCCAGTTCCAGCGGGGTCGGGAGCAGCGACGACCATCTCAAAGCGCTTTCGGACGGCGGAAACTGGCTCGGCGGAAAGAGGTTCTCCTCGACCGCGTCCCAGTCCGAGATCAGGAGCTGGATCTCCGGGCTGGGTCTGGAGGCGCCGGCATGAGGATCGCAGTTCTGATGGGAAGCCCGAACGCCGGCGGATCCACCGCGATTCTGGCGGAGAATTTCGTCAGGGGTGCCGAGGAGAAAGGGCACGCGTGCGAGGTCCTGAACGTGTGCGGGATGGACGTGCATCCCTGCAGCGGATGCCTGCGCTGCGGGTACGAAGGCCCCTGCTCCATCGATGACGGCTGCGGAAGGATCCGCTCCGCAATTCTGTCGTCGGATATGGTGGTGTTTGCCTCGCCGCTGTATTACTTCGGGTTCACGGCGCAGCTGAAATCGGTTATCGACAGGTTCTGCTCCTACAATTCCAGCATCAGCGGGAGGGGACTGCGCTCCTGCCTGCTCACGGTGGCCTGGAATTCGGACGACTGGACTTTCGACGCCATCGTGTCGCACTACCGCACCTTGGTCAGGTATCTAGGAATGAAGGACGAGGGTATGGTTCTGGGGGCGGGATGCGGCACGCTGGACATGACCCGGAGCAGCCGGTATCCCAGGGATGCATACGAACTCGGCAGAAGCCTCCGATCCGGAGCGGTACGCTGACAATCAGAGGGACATGGCATGGAATACACAGAACTGGGAAGGACAGGGATTAAAGTCTCCCGCCTGGGCCTCGGCGGGATGTCGTTCGGCGAGAGATCGGAGGACTTCCACCAATGGACGCTGGATTACGGGCAGTCGAAGGATATGATCTCATATGCTCTCGACGCAGGCATCAACTTCATAGACACCGCCAACGGCTATTCCCTTGGGACCAGCGAGGAGTTCATAGGGAAGGCGCTGAAAGAGCTCGGGATCGCGAGGGAGGATGTCGTCCTGGCATCGAAGGTCTATTTCAACGAGGGGAAGCTCAGCCGCAAGGCGATTCTGAGGGAGATAGACGGCACTCTGAAGCGGCTCGGGACTGATTATCTCGATCTGTACCAGATACACCGCTTCGATTACGGCACGCCGATAGAGGAGACCATGGAGACATTGGACGGGCTCGTCGCATCCGGGAAGGTGAGGGCGATAGGCGCCTCGGCCATGTACGGCTATCAGTTCCATAACATGCAGATCTGCGCGGAAGAGCACGGGTGGACCGGATTCTCGACGATGCAGAACCATTACAATCTTCTCTACCGCGAGGATGAGAGGGAGCTGATCCCGGTATGCAGGCAGTACGGCGTATCGCTGATCCCATACAGCCCTCTGGCCAGCGGTCATCTGGCCCATCCAGCTTGGGAATCCGGGAGCGCCAGGAGCCTGACCGACGGCGTGCGCAGGGACAAATACGACCGCGCCAGAGAGAACGACATGGAGATCGTCTCCCGCGTCAGCGAGGTCGCCGGCAGATATGGCGTCAAAATGGCGCAGATTGCCCTGGCATGGCATTTCGCAAAAGGCGTAGCGGCTCCCATCGTCGGAGGCTCCAGGATTTCGCATCTGGAGGATGCGGTGGGAGCGGTGGGCCTGAGGCTCAGGCAGGATGACGTGAGGTATCTGGAGGAGCCCTACCGTCCGCACGAAGTCGTGGGGGCTCTCCCCGCCCCGGAATGATGATGTTCGTCTGCCCGCCTGATCTGGCTTTGAGGTTGGCAGGGACTTCCGTCCAATAAACGATTTAACCCCGTACTCAGGTTCCTGTTTATGGACAGGAGCATGGTACCCATATTCGCCGCTCTGGTCGCTCTCGCGGCGGTCTGCGCGGTCATGGCGGTATACGGCGGCGGGGAAGGGGGAGACAGCGGCAATCTCCCGTCAGGCCAGATAAATGGGTTCGGATTCATTCAGGATGATGAACGCGTGGGCAGCGTTTCGGCCGTCATGCATCCGGATGGAAAAACGGTCTTCGAACTGTACATCGATCCGGATACCGAAAAGAACGTCGGTTCGATCAGGCTGTCATCTTCGGACGGCGGAATCTGCGAGGCGGCTCTCGATTGGCCGCATATCTCAGTCCATGCTCTGAGCCCCGGGACCAGCACGATTACCGCGTCCGCAGGCGGCCGTTCCGCCGTCATCGATGTCAGGGTGGAAGACGGATTTAGGCTGAGCGCCGGCTCCGCGGTTCTGATGCCCGGTTTCACTGCGGTCATAGAGGCCTTAGGATCCGATTCCGGAGCGGTCTCCTGGACGGCGTCCGACGGAGCCGTATGCCGGATATCCCCGGACGGAAACATCTGCGCCGTGACGGCCATGAATGCCGGGACGTGCTATGTTACAGCGGAGTCCGGCGGGAGCACGGCCGTATGCAAGGTCGGCGTGGTGGATTTCGGCGGCCTGCTTGTTCCGGATGAAGAGATCCCAGGCGCCGCCATCCCCGGGGCGTCCCCTCTGCTCGAAGCCGATCTTATCCTGTCTCCGGGCGGATCGAAGACGATAGACGTTCCTTCCGAGTACCTCTCGCTGATATCGTGGTCGTCTTCCGACCCGTCTGTCTGCACCGTGTCCGTCGATCTCGCGGCCGGCACAGCTACTGCCGTCGCCCATAAGGCCGGAGAGTGCGAACTGACGGCGTCGTTAGGGTTCATGTCCGCGGTGTGCCACGTCAAAGTAGAGCGGGCGCCTTAAACGGTTTCATACGCCGGCCGGTTACGGTCGGCAATTCTCATATAATAAAATCAGCCGGAAACGTTCCGGCCGGGAGGTTCTGCGGTACTAGGGCCCTTTTTCATCTCCTCTATTATTATCTCGAGGATATCCGCCGCGCTTCCCACCATTTTGGGGCAGAAATCCGCGAACAATCCTTCTTCGGCCGCTTTCCTGGCGCCTTCCGGGGCCGAGATGTCATATCCCAGCAGCTCATTGCAGATGAACGAGCCGTTGGCTTCCTCGAACATGTCCATCATCCGGTCGTTGATGCGGTTGGAAATCCCGCGCTCCTCCGCGTTTCCGATGTGGCTCTGGCCGCAGAGGAGCCCCAGCACCATGAGCGCGCCGGTGCATGCTCCGCACACCTGCCCTTTGCGCATCCCGCTCCCGAAGCAGGATCCCAGTCTGAAAGCCTGTTCCTCTGTTATCCCGCACTCCCCGGAAAAGGCCGCGAGAACAGCCTGGGAGCAGAGCATCCCGGCGGAAAAGTATTCTATGGCCTTCTCGCGTCTGCTCTTCAAAGCCATTCGCCTCGGCGCAGACAGGGTTCCAGTTTCAGAGCGGATAGCATCCGATTATGCCGGACGCTATTCTGATGTCGTTCTGGTCCACCCCGAACTTCTCCTTCAGATAGATGTCCGCGTCCGCGGCGGGATAGAGGATCACCGCGCGTCCGATGCCTTCCGCCTCTCCCAGGCATTTCAAGTCCTGGGGCAGCATGACCATCCTGCATTCCCCGATGTCGGCGTCGGGCGAGATGACGAAATCCTCTCCCATCCAGATGAGATCGGGGTCTGACGAGTACTTCTCCCTCATGTTCTCGGGGATGTCGAATCCGACTCTCTTCCCGTTCACGTCCTCCATGACCATCACATGGCAGTCCGGCGGCTCGAACTGTATCGTGCAGAACACGGCAATGCGCTTGGGGCATTCCTTGCACGCTTCCAGTGCCCTGTTCTCCATCTGCATCCCGAATGAGGTATCGGTCACCCCTTCTTCCAGGCGGCAGACTTCCCTGAATGTCTCGTCGTCGGCTATGAAAGCCTTCACAGCCCCTTCGGTCGACAGCACTTTCGCGATAAGACCGGCATCATCCATCATCGCCATGGGATATTCAGCGTCTTACAGGTAGATAAGCAAAGCGGGAAGCTCTTCTGCCGTCATCGGCAGGCGGGCCCGCAGGACGTTCATGGCCAGGGAGATTGTGTGCTAGATCGCATCTGAAATGCGCAACGCAACGAAAACAATGGTTCAATTGCATAACCGGGAAGAAAAGTGGTCCTCAGCCCGATCTTGCGAGCGAAGCCTCAGACCGATACCTTCATTACGGAGATGATATTTAATTCATTTGATTGGATGAGCCGGGAATCAGGATGATCACACTTCCATGATGCTTTATGGAAGGAGTTTTCATCTGAAAATGGACATCGCGCGCATGACAATGCCCTCTTTCTCCTCCGATTCGGCCCTCACTATTTTGGTGGCGCCTTCCAGCCTGGCGATGGCGGTCACGAGGCCCTGCTCATACGCCCACTGGGAGCTGATATGTCTGTTCATCCTGTGGATGACCAGCATATTGAAGACGATCGAGTATGCGCCCAAAGTCGCCGCCACGGCCAGGAGGTGGAACCAGATTTTCAGCCCCTTTCCTGTTATCGCCGACGACATCGGGCTGGCGCCGGCCATATCCTCGCCCATGGATTCTATCAGCAGCGAGCTGAATTCATGCTGCATCTGGTCGTGGGCCGCAGTAATCCGGTCGATATAGAGGGAGACCAGCGCTATCTCCAGAAGGATCAGCATGGATGCTCCGATTCCTATCTGCGTCTCGTATTCGCCGTCCATCCATTCGTTGCTGAACATTATTATAATGGCGAAATTCAGGACCGCAAGGACGGCGAAAGTCGTCTTCGTTGCGATGAGGACCTTTTTGGGGGAGCCTATGCGGGAGTTTTCCATCAGGGCTTCCATCCGGGAGACGTCGTGCCCGCGGGAACGGGAGTATCCGATGAGGGAGTCCGTCCATTCAAGGTCCCGGATGCGGTGTGAGCTGAGGCCTCTGACCTCGAGGAACTGGACGAAAAGCACGATAGTCCAGGTCAGCATCAGGGCGTCTAGCAGCGCCTGATCTTTCAGGGATTCGTCTTCGTCTACCACTATCTCTATGATTGTCTCTGTCGACAGCGCCGGTATGAGGATCATGATAAGGATGGCGGCGATTATGTGGAACAGGGTGTCATGTTCTGAGCGCCCCATGACGCAGTTGAGGAACCTGTCCGCATTCGCATCCATGATTCCGTACCGTTTTTATCGTATTAAAACGATGGCCGGCCCATGGCATCGGATGATGATCTGCCCCATCGCGGATCCCAGGGGATAAGCGTGCCTCTGCTGCTGATCATCGGGGAGGTCCTTCTGGGGCTCGCGATCTTCAGGTATACGGTATGCTTCCTCACAGGGGCGGTCGTCGGATGGTACGACACCATGGAGATGATCGCGTCCATCTCGATGATGGTTTTCAATCTGGCCATGCTGCTGCTGACCGCGGATTCCATCATAGGGATCGCCTCGGCAAGGCCGAGCTCCTGGAGGAAGGTCATGAGATCCTCCATAATCCTGGTCTCTATCAGCCTGCTGTATGATTTCCTGGAAGGGATAGGGATAGACTACGCATTCCTGGCGTTCCAGGACTACCTGATAGTTCCGGTGGTCGCCGTCACAATCCTGATAATGATGCTGCCTTCGGTGCGCAGGTTCTATACCCCTCCTCTGGCCGAGATGCCCCCGCTGAAGAGCTGGATCGGCTACATATTCTTCTGGCCGCTCCTGCCCAGGGGAACGTACAGGTTCTCGAAGGGCGATTCTGCGGACAAGGAAGAGAGCGCGCCCGAGTAAATCGGATGCGGAAGCTGGATCGATGATTCGCTGATTGAACTGGCTTTCTCGGCCGGGAATCCACGGCATCTGCGGCGGGTTCCTCGGGCTGCATGGCGTTGCCGCAGTACTGGCATATCGAAAAGGGGTTCAGGCCGGAGTCGCGGCTGCATATGGGGCACTTCATAGCTGTTCGAGGCCAGGAGGGTATTTGACCGGTTCGGGCGGTAGGCCGAAAGTGAAGAAAATGGGTTCTCAGTGTTATTATCTTTGATTGTTTCGAATGAATTCGGAGGAACCCATCTGGTATATTGATGGATAATTCAGCGGTTTACGGCAACCAGAGTAGTTTGTCTCAAGAACTCAGAGTTTTGAGTCTCTGGTATGCCTTTTTAACCACTTCTGCCATGAGTTTCCTGCGCAGAGGAAGGAATTCGTGGTAATCCATGTGCTCCCAATTAAGCGGCAAAGCATGCGCCTCACACATCTTAACATACTCATTCTCTCCCATGAGCTCTCTCCGGGGCGGGACATATACTTGCGGAGGGTCGTCTGATATGTCTATGTTGGTTGGATAATCGATGTAAGTGAAGTTAGCGAATTGGTTGCGTTCGCGGTCGTTGTCAATTCCGATACTAGAGAGATAGTTCTTTGGGAAGAGGTGATGTTTGTCGTAAGCATTCTTGGTGCCGCTGGATCCGGATAGGAAAAGGGAGCGCAGCGATGTTGTAGAGAATAACGCACTCACGTCCAGGACGACCAGAGAGGCTACGAATCCATACCAGTAGGGGCCGCTACCGGAAGAACTGTCAAAATTCATCGGAAGTGTTATGTTGAAATAATCTTCTGTGAACATAGAATCCATAGTTTTGTTTATATATGATAGGAAACCGTCTGAATCAGTGACTTCTTTCAGATCGTTGAGCTGTTTTTCTACTGTAGATTCTGTGGAGCCGGAGTAGAAGGCCGTGATTGAAGATACGAAATACCATCTCCGTATGATTGCGTTGAGTGTGGCCACTGGTATCCCGTACCTATGTTTGCCGATGAGATATAGCATATAGTTGTAGACTATAGGATTCTCTGCAGCTACGAAAGATTGACTTACATATCCTGCGCCTTCGATGCTATTAAGGAACGAATGCCACGTGTTTAGGTCAAGGACTTTATCCAGGGCATCGGAGAATTTGCTGAAGCTACGGGTGCGGATTTCTTCTTCGGTCATTCCTTCTTCGTCTTTGTCTCCGAGTTTACCTGCCATTCTTTTGTACACGTATCTGAGGCGTCCGCGTTCGAAGGCAAGTCCGGAGGCTACTTTGACGATATGTGATGGCTTAGCTTCGATGAGGTGGTTAAAAGAGGTCCCGTTCGCAGGTATGATGCAATCAGCGCAGAAATTGTCTATGCGGGTTTTCATCTCGAGGTCATAGACGGAAATCAGGGTGAGGATGAAATCGTTCTGTTTCAGATTCTCGCCGGCAGAATTGATTCTGACGAATATGTTGGCTACTTCTTTGGAATCAACGTTGCGGGATATATCGATGGTCGGCAGTTCCATATTAAGGATAGAAATAAGGTCTTGGAGGCCATCTTCTATCTCTCCGATTTCTTTGTCATTGAGTTCGGGAAGACCCTTTGATATGCGGGATTCGTTCAGTCTGTCTATGTATTTTCTCCTGAAGGAGACTGATTTCTGCTCCATTGCACTTTTAAAAGCTTCTGAGATATCGGGCACGAATCTGGGATCTTTTTCAGTAGCTCCGCTCCAGACTTCGAATTCACGGTTGGAAGGATTGTATGAAAGCACAATCTTACGCGATCTATAGTCGTCATCGTAAACTTCTATCCCATATATGACTGATAACAACGCTGTAAGGCGTTGCTGTCCGTCTATGACTACGCTCGTAGGTCTTTCGTAGTTCTTTTTGTTGGTTCCTATCTGACGGACATCTTCATAGTCATCCGGGAACTGCCAGGTCATAAAGAAGCCTACAGGATATCCTTTCAGCAGCGAATCGAACAGATCTCTGACTTTAATGTTGTTCCAAACGAAAGGTCTCTGAAGATCGGGGAGCCCCAGGCGGCCAAGATTGATTTCATTAAGCATGTCCGAAATTGGACGATTTACTGTTCCGTATCTTTTTCCCGCCATTGACATCCCTTTGGTATGTAGATTAGTTACTAGTATAACGTTTCATAATTACATCAACTAATTAAACAGTAATCTCGTCCACCCTGTAGGTCCATCTGAAAACTACCAGCTTTCGATTGACCTGGTCGAGATTCTGGCAGATTCTATCAACGAGTTCTTCCTTCGAGCCGACGTGGAGCCTCTTAGAAGCAGTGTGGATCGTAAGATCTAAAGATCTAAATGCCAATGGCCACATGGTTCCATGAAATGGTCAGATAAAGCAATTAAAGAATAAGAGAGAAGTTCCGATCATATAAATCGGAACTTCCTTTATTCAAGGGAATAGTATATTTACAGCATACTGTGCTTCAGAATCTGTAAAATTATCATTTAACAAGTATTTTTTAAGATCGCTCTTCGGTATGCTTAGGCTGGACATATAGCTCCTGGCCTGTTGCAGCGCCTCCTGGTTCCAGTCGGCCCCGCAGTTGTCCACTCCGTACGTGGCCTCGGACTCCGTGAAGCCGTAGTCGAGGAGGAAGTCCTTGAGCTTGACCTTGGATATCCCGAGGGATGAGACGTAGCTTTTCGCTTTGCTGAGGGCATTCAGTTCTCCTGTGGATGCTGGCTTGTAAACAGTGACTGTGCAGGTGGCCGATTCCTTTCCGGCTGTCGCAGTTATGGTGCATGTGCCATCCTTGAGGGCGGTGACCAGACCATCGGAGACCGTGCATACGGAAGTGTCAGAGGAAGTCCAGACGACTTTATCCGTAGAGCCTTCCGGAATCACCGTGGCGGTGATGGCAGAGCTTCCTGAAGGATAGAGGTACAGTGAAGCTTTGTTCAGCATGATTCCGGTAGCCGGCATGGAGATCGCTCTGACCTCAACAGAGCATGAGGCCTTCTCGTTGCCGCACTGCGCAGTGACCGTGGCGGAGCCGGATTTCACGCCGACAACCTTCCCGTCGGTGACGGTGCATACCGAGACGTCCGAGGACGACCAGACCACGGGGTCGGTGCATCCAGCAGGGATGACGGTGGCTTTCAGGGTGTATGAGCCTCCCTCTTCCAGGGAGAGATTGGCCATGTCGATCATGATGCCGGTGGCCGATATAGATTTGGCTTTGACCTCAACAGAGCATGAGGCCTTCTCGTTCCCGCACTGCGCTGTGACCGTGGCGGAGCCGGATTTCACGCCGACGACCTTCCCGTCGGTGACGGTGCATACCGAGACGTCCGAGGACGACCAGACCACGGGGTCGGTGCATCCCGCGGGGATGACGGTGGCTTTCAGGGTGTACGAGACTCCCTCCTCCAGGGAGAGAGTCGCTCTGTCGATCATGATGCCAGTCGCATGTATGGGTTCGGGATCTTTCTTTTCATCCGAGCCTCCTGCGAAAATGGTGGCAGCAGCGATAACCACTGCGACCAGCGCGACTATGATAAGAGCTAATACTTTCTTATCCATGAATCCAGAATATGCATGAATTGTTAAATTTAGTTTTCTAGTAATACATTTCAGTACATCCAGGTTTTGGATCAGACCGGATCCTGTTTTTGAGCCAGACAGCGCGTTCGGGACAGCTGCGAGAAGAAGCTGGTTCCGTCCGGTCCGGCTGATGATTTTGCTGATTCAGGGCTGAACCGGAGGCAGACATCCGTCCGTCCCATACGATCCCAGGAAATGCCGCTCCCGAATAAACCCAATTTTATATCCGAAGC
This sequence comes from Methanomassiliicoccaceae archaeon, assembly GCA_016281925.1. Lineage (GTDB taxonomy): Archaea > Thermoplasmatota > Thermoplasmata > Methanomassiliicoccales > Methanomethylophilaceae > Methanoprimaticola. The sequence goes on along the minus strand of JAEEJP010000102.1, from coordinate 11,460 downwards.
CATCATCCGATTCCCATCGAATCACAGGAGGCTTCGTCTGGACCGCATCATCATCCACGTCGACATGGACTGCTATTACGCCTCGGTTGAGATGAGGGACAATCCCTCCCTCAAAGGCAGGCCGGTCGCCGTCCTGTCTCCGGCGGACCAGATCCAGGTCGTCGGCACCTGCAACTACCCCGCAAGGGAGATGGGACTGCATTCCGGGATGTCCCTCTCCGAGGCCAGGCGCATCTGCCCCTCCGCCGAATTCATTAGCGGCGACATGAAGAAGTACAGGGCGGTCACCGAGGAACTCCATAGGCTGTGGTCCGAGTACACCGACATAATGGAGCCGGTGATGCTCGACGAAGCTTATCTGGACGTCACCGAAACCGCAGGGAGCATTGACGAGGCCAGGCGGTTCGCCCATGAGATACAGCGCCGCGTCCTGGAGGAACTGGGCATGGGATGCTCCGTCGGTCTGGGATACAACATGGTTTCCGCCAAGACCGGCAGCGAGGAGATGAAGCCCAACGGCTACTTCGAGATACTGTCCCCCCAGGAGTTCGTGGAGCTTATGGAAAGCCGCGACATCGGCGAGATAAACTCCATAGGCCCCAGGACTTCGGAGAAACTCCTCCCGTTCGGGATAAAGACCGTCAGGGACGTCCGCGAGAACAGAGCCGACGTAGCCAGGATACTGGGCGCCCAGGCCAGGAGGGTCATCGACCTTGCCGACGGCATCGACGACAGAGTAGTGACCCCCCGCAGCCCGGAGGACGCCAGATCCATCGGCAGGAGCCTGACTTTCCTCAGGGACATCGACGACTATTGGCTGCTGTCCGATGTGATCTTCCTCATCTGCGTCGACATAGGGAACAACCTCGGCAGATATGGTAAGCTCGGAAACGGCGTCGCCGTCATGGGGGCATACGGCGACAGGTCCCAGTTCTCTTCCAACAGGGCAGTGAAGATGTGCAGCGACCCCATAGAATTGCATGAAGCCGCCATGTCGCTGTTCGACGGCATCCCGTTCCGCCCGGTCAGGCGCATCGGCGTGGGCGTATACGGCCTGGTAAGACCTGACCCCAGGCAGACCACTCTCGATGCCCTGATCGGGGCAGAGGAGCGCGGCGCCGGCCTGGAGGAGAGGCTGGAATCCATCAGGAAAAGATACGGGATGGAATCCCTGACCGAAGACGGCGTGGACAGGGACACCATCCGCTCCATAGCGGAGCATATGAGGACCCACAGAGGGAAGCCCCGCCAGAGGGCTCTCCGATTTGCCTTTCGTCCTGATTCAGCTCTTTCTGGTTCTGCGGCAGATCAGCACGGGGCAATGGGCCATCCTGGCCACCGTCTCGGCGACGGATCCCATGAGCGCTCTGTTCAGGCTGGTGCGTCCCAGAGAGCCGCAGACGACAAGATCGGCGTTCTCCGATTCCTTGACGATCTCCTCCGCGGGGCGTCCGACGGCCACTTTCGATGTCAGCTCTATGCCGTTCTCCTCGGCCAGTTCGGCCACGTATCCCAGAGCCGCCTTGGATTCCTGGGCACCCATCTCCCTCATGATGTCCCCGGCGGATTCGCCGTACGCGAGTCCCGAGTATTTCTCCGCGTCTATGACGAAGAGCGCGGTCATGGACGAGCGGTTCTTCTTCGCGATGTTTATCGCGCATTCCACCGCATAGTTGCTGTGCTCCGACCCGTCCGTAGGGACCAGGATAGTCCCGTAAAGGCTGATATCTGTGGACATGGGCTTCTTAGCCCCGACGGTCTCCACCGACAGGGTACTGCCGCGGGCTTTCTCCTCCGCCCTGCCGGAAGCTCCCATCAGGAAGAAAGCGACGGAAACTATCGCCGCGAAGCACGCCAGAGACGCGAACACTATGGTATGCGCCCCTAAAATCCCGAACAGCGCAGGGATCGCCATCCCGGACAGGAAGGTGGAGAGGTTGAGCGCCATGGCGTATCCCCCCATGACCTTCCCCGAGGTCCCGGACGTGGAGAGCCTGGAAAGGGAAGCGACCACGGTGGGCATCAGCAGCCCCAGGGAGCATCCTATGATTATCTCCGCCAGGAACAGCATAGGTATGAGGGCTGATTCCCCATGGACGAATTCCGGCAGGAACAGCATCGCCATGCCTGCGGCCATCATCAGATAAGCCGCCGCGTATGCGTTCCTCTCGCTGGGTTTGGATGCGCTGCGGCTGTAGAACAGGCTGAAGACCGCCTGCGCCACGCCCATGGTCCCCAGGAGCAGCCCGCAGAGGAGTCCGGCGCCCGCTTCCAGGCCGATCGACGGGATGTAGTACGAGAAGTTCGTGGGCATGGAGAACATGATGAACATCTCGCAGAACACCGCGATGTAGCAGAGGATTATCCTGCCGCGTCTGTTGGGAATCTCCGCCTCTCCGAAATCGGCCGCCGCGGAAGGATCTGCCGCAGGCTCCCTGACGGAAACCATTCCGAAGACGATTATCACGGCTCCGATGAGGTAGATGAGGAACGGATAGTTCCAGCCGATGTCGGCCAGAGTCCCGCCCACAGTCTCCAGCAGGAAGCCTCCGACGCCGATCGCCGCGGACTGGTATCCGATCACTTTCATGCGCTGCGCGCCGGTCCAGTATTCGCCGATCAGAGCGGTGCTGGCCGAGGAAATCCCGGTGAGCCCTATCCCGAGCAGGAAGCGGCAGATGAGAATCTGGCCGAAATCCTCGAGGAAGAACGGGAGGGCGCCCATCACGGTGAACGCCGCTAGGGAGACTAGCAGCACTTTCGCCTTTCCGAAGCGGTCGGCGAGCGCCCCCATGAGGAACCCGAAGACCGCCACAGAGAGCGCGGGAAGCCCGATGATTAGCGCGGTCATCGATTCGCTCTGTCCGAAGTGCTCGCCTATGCCTCTGAGAGACGGCGCCACAGCCGCAGCGCCCATCAGTATGACCATCGACGACATCAGGACGGTCAGAAGCGTCATCGCATTGGGTCTGAATGTTTTGGCCTGATTGTCCATGCCAAAGGCGCATTTTGTCGGTTTATTAAAGTTTGATCTGACAGCAGATAGTATCTGTATAAGACACAGTGTTCTTTCAGATTGTGAAATTCATGTGGTATGTCTGAAAAAAGACAAATCGATTATCGCGGCCCTGAGGCCGGGATGCGATATCCGAAGCAGGCGACAGGTTGGGGGCCGCCCATCAGACAGCCCCTGCGTTCTCAGAGCTTTACCAGGCTGGTGCTGACGATGTCGGACTTGACGTCCTTCATGTCAATCCTGTATACGACGTCGTTGGAGGCGTAGTAGACGGTGAATGATTCGGACTTGCCGTCGTCGTTGATAACGGTCATCTCCTGGGCGGTGACCTTCTTCTTGCCGAATTCGGTGTCGATGGTCTCGGAGGTCTTGCTGCCGTAGGTGACCTTCTTGTCTTCGAGGGACTTCACGTAGCTCTTGTAGGAGATGCCGGAGAGGAACTCGTCCACGGACTCCTTGGTGTCGTCGTCGAGGGTGATCTCGTTTCCGTCGATGGCCTTGATCGTCTCCTTCTCCTTGACGCTGATGTCGACCGCCATGACCTCTGTCACGGTGCAGGTCTCCTCGCCGAGGTTCGACACGGTCGCGGTGCGGATCCCTTTTCCCAGATCGGGAATGTTCACGTTCTGCTTCACGAAGGATCCGTTGGCTACGGTCTGCTCCTCGATGGGTTTGGTCAGATCGAGGTTGGTATCCAGAAGGAGGGTGTCGGTGCTGAGACCGCCTATCTTTCCGGCGATCTTGCAGACGATGTCGGATCCCTGGGATACCCAGTAGCTGAGGGACAGGTCTTCGGTCTCGGTCTTGTATATGTCGCACGCGACGTCCTTGCCGCCGATCTTCAGGGTTTCCTGCCCGGCCTTATCGCCGGTGTAGTCTCCGTAAAGGTACTGCTGGAGGAATCCTTCGGTGTATTGGTCGGCTTTCACGGTTTCGGTCTCGGTGCTTCCGACTATGTTCCTTTCGATGAAATCGCCGACTTTGAGATCTGTGCGGATGGGCTCTTCAGAGCTGCCTCCGTTGTCGCCGTTGTTGGAGAGCAGGACGTAAGCCCCGACTCCGACGATGGCTATGATGGCTACGGCTATCGCCGCTAAATATGCTGCCTTCATAATGGAGGATTAATCAGTGCAGATTTAATGTTATTGTATGAACAGTACTAATCCAACATCCGGAAAAACCGGCTCCCTTCGCAGCATGTTCTTTCCCATCAGGGATTTCGGGTCAAAGAACTGGAACTCCGTCTTCTTTCCGAGCTGAATGAAGCAGCCTATATCCTTCTGGACCACCTGCCTCGATATCTCCTCGTTGAGCTGGAACACATGGGTCCCGGTCTCCAGAACGTGCTGGTATCTTTCTCCGGTCCCCAGCGTGGCCACCTTCACGCCGTCGATGCTTATGTCCACCTTCCTGTCCCTTCCGGTCAGGCCCGCCTCCGCGCGGAAGAACACTTTGGCCTCGCGGACCGCACCCGAAGAGGCGGATTTCTCGCCGTTTATCGGGGATAATATGCCTCCGCCGCTGTTCCAGCCGATGTCGGTCCCGTCTTTGTCCTCCCTTACGAAGCAATGCATGTTCCCGTCTACCGTTCTGGTCATGTTGGTCTTGCCGTCCTTGTGCGAGAACGTGAATTTGCGCTTCCCGGCTTTCACCCTGACCTCCTGGCTCTCGCCCGGGGCCAGCGTGGCCGCATGCTCCCCGTCGACGAAGATCGATACCGGCCTGCTGTTTCCGAACAGGCGCTTGTCATATCCTCTGTCGATCTCGAAGACGACAGTCACTTCGCGGGCGTCTTCGGGCTCTTTGCTTCTGGAAAACAAGGACATGATTATCAGGACGTTTTATCGCTATTTAATGGGTATCAAACCGATATTCGATGGAGCATGCGACCTGAATCATCCGTCTCTTCGGCTTCCGAGGCCCTGAACCGCCTTTCTCAGCTCCCTGCGGGCGAAGAACTGCGTCAGCGAAGCGGAGACCACGTAGCTGCAGATCAGCGCGTATGTTATCGCCCTGTAGTCGTAGGCGCTGGCGATCCCGAACAGAACGGTTCTGACGCCCGTTATTATCAGCGCTATCTCCATCGGCCTCACGGAGCGCTTTATCGCCTGGAGGACGGAGGATCCCATCGTCTGAAGCGAATACAGGGGAAGGATGATAGCGTACATCCTGGCGTTCCAGGCGAATTCGTCCTTCCATTCCAGCATGGATCCGTCAGTCATGAACACCGACATCAGAGGCTCGGCGAACAGGAACAGGACCGCGGCCAGGGAGATGGAAAAGGCCATCGCTATGCGCATGGAATACCGGACGCTTTCCGACATCTTCCCGGCGTCTTTCCCTCCGAACGAGGCCGCCGTCACCGGCACCATGGACATCCCGGTGGCCTCCGCCGGCGTCTGCATCAGGCTGACATATTTGAAGGGGACGTTGAAGAGGGCGACGCCCGCGGTTCCTCCGGCCATTATTATGAAAATCCTCTGCACCAGGATGGTGATGTTGTTGATGATGCCCTCGGCGGTGCGCGGGCCGGCCACCGCAAGCAGCTCCTTGGCCACCGCCAGGCTCGGCCTGAGGCTGCCGCGCCCGACATGTACGGCCGTCTTCCCGGAGACGTACCAATGCACCGCCAGCGCCACTCCGAACATAGAGGAGAGCCCAGTGGCCAGCGAAGCCCCCGAGAGGCCCATCCCCGCCCCGTACATCAGCAGCGGGTCGAGAACCATGTTCAGCGCCGCGCCGGAGATCTGGACGGCAGTGGAGCGGCTGGCTGAGCCCTCTCCCCTCAGCATCCCACCGAACACGGAATTGAGGATGATCGGCGGGGACAGCAGCAGCATGGGAGTGAGATAGGCCCTGATCTCCTCTCTGACGTCGTCCGCGCCCATGAAGTCTGTCAGCGGATCCATCAGGAAGAACACGGCGACCGACGATGCCGCCGCCAGGCCGGCCCCTATGGCCAGGGCGCATCCGGCGAGTTTCCCGGCTCCTTCCAGGTCTCCAGACCCTATGCGGTAGGCCATTGTAGCCGTCGCCCCTACGGAGATGCCTATGCCTATCCCGGTGAACAGGATGTACATGGGCAGCCCGGTGGTCATCCCGGAGACTGCGTTCATTCCGAGGCCGGACACCCAGAACGTATCCGCGAACACGTTGGCCTGGACCGCTATCAGAGAGAGGAGAAACGGTAGGATCATCCGGAGTATGGCTTTCCTCGGGTCTCCCAGCATCGATTCCGTGTCTCTGTTCCCCATGCCCATCGCTCACGCTCCGCTGACGGCGCGCGTCCGCCGGACCTGGGCCCGCACCTCGATCTGAATTCCGTATGGCTCCGGGAAGCATTATATTTGCCCCGGAAACCATCGTTCGTAGAATCTGAAATCGAATCCCCATCCTTCGTAATACTCCCTGCAAGGTTTGGTGGCGAGAAGCAGGATCGTGGACAGGGCTATCCCTATGGTGATGGCTTCGATGAAGTCGAAACTGTCTCTGGACATGTATGTGAAGCTGATCGCCGCGATCACAGACATGTAGACCATAGTCATCTTGTGGGCGGCGCTGATGCCTACGAGAAGCAGCGAGGCGAGAGCGAGGATCGCCGACGAGATGATCGAGACTGCCGCCGCCGCTTCCGCGCTCTCTTTCCACATGGGGTTGAGTTCTGGATACGCCAGGGCGCACATGCTCTGGAAAACCGTGCAGACCCCGAGGACGAACATGAATCCGATGGCGTAATTAGCGGCATATGGGCGGCTCATCTGCGCATCGAATGGTTACCGAGTAGATAAAACAGGTGCGCCGTTTTTATCGTATGTCACTGTTCATGGCATCGATGTCCGCGAAAACCAGAAGGGCTTCTCTGTCGTATCTGCGCCCGCATGCGTTCAGCATCCTTTCGATCGCCGCGCTGCAGGTGACAGGCGTGGTGATGCAGGTGATGTCGATAGGGATGCTGAAATCCATCCTCGACAAGAGCCAGTCCGGCTACGGCAACGAATACATCCTGGGGGAGGGCCTGAAACTTCTGGTGTTCGCCATCGTCTTCTCCATTTCGGTCTATCTCGCGTCGAGGCTTTCGTCGCGCGTGGCGGCCATGGTGGCCTCCCAGATCAGGAAGGATGTCCTGGCTTCGGCTCTGAAGGTCCAGAGGCTGGATTCGGCCGGGGACAGCGCGACGTACACCATGACATGCGTCACATCGGATGCCATGATTGTCCAGGAACATGTCTTCTCGTCGCTTTCCATCTATTTTCCGCTTCCGATTCTGGCGGCCGCGATGGTTTGGTGCACATACAGGATCAGCACTACGATCGGCCTGATGGTATTGGCATCCATGGCGGCCGTCGTCGCTCTTACATACGTTTTCTCGAGACATGCCGCGACCTTCCAGGCGGACAGGATCGTCGGCCAGGATATGGTGGCCAGATCCCTAAGGGAGAAGGTCACGGGCGCCAGGACCATCAAGGCGTACAGCGCGCAGGAATACGAGAGGGCCAAGTTCTCCGGGGTAAGCGCGTTCTTCGGCGAGAAAAACAAGAACGCGACGCTGAGCAGCTATTATCTGCCGACTTTCACCACCGCTTTCATCTGGATTTTCATCGTGTTCGTCTATATGATAGCCGCCCTCGGGATGTCCCAGCAGACCATCCGCATGCCGCATCTCGTGATGTTCATGCAGTTCACCACATGCATAGTATCCTCCCTGGCGATCATACCGTTCATCTGCATCCAGGCCCCCCGCGCCAGGGCGAGCATGGAGAGGATCCTGGAGGTTCTGAAGGCGTCCGGCGGGGAGAAGCCGAAGACCACTACGAGGAAGGAAAGCGGCAGCGCGCTGGAGGTGTGCGGGGCTTCCTTCCATGACGGGTTCGGACGCGAGACCGCAGGGAGGATGGATATAGCGGTCCCCAAGGGCAAAGTCGTCACGCTGACAGGCCCGATCGGATGCGGGATGACCGAGCTGATAGACTGCATCACCGCGTTCTCGGCCCCGGTCTCGGGTTCGGTCGCCGTATGCGGCATGGATGTGGCTTCGTCGGATCCATACGACATACGCTGCGCCGTCTCCTATGCCGGAAGGCGGTCTGGGGTGTTCAGCAGCACCGTCCGCTCGAATCTGGACGCCACCGGGGCGCTGGATGACGCCAGGATCCTGGAGATATGCGAAGCCACCGGGTTCATAGAGTACGTGAGGGGCCTGCCGGGAGGTCTGGACTGCATCCTGTCGCCCAACATCATGTCCGGCGGCCAGGCGCAGCTCCTGGCTCTGACCAGATGCCTGCTCAGGGACGCGGAACTGTACGTCTTCGACGACTGCTTCTTCTCGATGGACGCGAAAACCAGGGCGAAGGCCGTCCGCTCCATCCTTGATGTCCGCTCCGGAAAGACCGTCCTTTTCGCATCCCACGAGATGACCACGGTCGGGGTTTCGGACATGGTGTTCCTGATCGACGGCGGAAGAGTGGTGGGCTCCGGCACGCATAAGGAGCTTCTCACCGGGTCTCCTCTTTACGCGGACATGTACGGCAAGCTCACGGGAGTGATGAGATGCCGAGGAGGCTGTTCTGGCCGGAGGCGGCCGACATCCTGGCGAAGTATACCGAAGGCTCCGCCTCCAAGATACGTCTGTATTCGTTTCTGGCCCTCATCGCGATCATGGCGGTCTCTTCGGTCCCGTACATCGCGGGTAATTTCATATCCAGGATTGTGGCCATGGAAGACGAGGGCTTCATCGACCTCAATTTCATCACGCTGACCGGGACCGCCGTCGTCTTCATCATCACTTTCTGGTATGTCGCCGCGACCCACGCCAACAGGGAGCTCAAGCTGTTGGCTCTGGGAATAAACAAAAGCATGAGGGAAGACCTGGACAGCAAGCTCATGAGGCTTTCCGTCGGCAGCCTGGACGGTATGCGCTCGGGAGATGCGGCATCCAAGCTGGCCACGGATCTTCCGGCCGTATTCGACCTGTTTTCGAGGGATTTCGTCTCGTATTTCACCGGGAACGTCATGATGCTGATCATACTGGCGGCCATGGTCCTGGTGTCGCCGGCATTGGCTCTGGTGTATCTGGTGACCGTCCCGGCAACTCTGTATGCCACCAGGCGCATCACCAAAAAGACCAAGGAGGATTTCCGCAGGAAGAAGGAATCCGTCGACACCATGAGCTCGGTCATGAGCGACATCATCGCCAACCACCGCACGATCAAGGCCAACAATCTGGAGGGCGCGGTGATGAAGGCCTTCGAGGACTACGACAGCGAATTCGTCAGGTCCACCGTCGGAGCCGAGACCCGCGTCGGGATGATAGGCCCGCTGGTCAACGTGGCAGTGAATCTCGGCTACGTAGCGACTGTCATAGCCGGGGCGATTCTGATGTTCACCGGGGACCTGGACATAGGCATGTTCCTGGCTTTCATGGTATACGTCCGCCTCATGGACAAGCCTCTGGCCGCTTCCGCCGCGTCCTATTATCTCATCGAATCGGAGACGATGTCTCTGAAGCGCATCCTCGAAGTTCTGAACGCCCCTGAGCCGGAATGGACCGAGCCGGAGGACGGCTTCGAGCCCGAGGGAAGCCTCGAGTTTGACGGCGTCTGCTTCTCCTACGACGGCGTCGAGGTCCTCCATTCGGTATCGTTTTCCGTCGCCTCCGGGACGGTGGCCGTGATAACCGGCCCGACCGGATCCGGCAAATCCACTCTGATGAACGTCCTGCTGCGCTTCTATCCGCTGGATTCGGGTTGCGTACGCATAGACGGGAAGGATGTGAGGGAGATCTCCCGCAGGGATCTGAGCAGGACTGTCGCCGCCGTCCTCCAGGATCCGTGGGTATTCGACGGCACGATCAGGGACAACATCGTCTACAACAGGGACTGGACGACGCAGGAGGATCTGGACAGGGCGCTCAGGATAAGCGGGTTCGATTCATACATCAACAGCCTCCCCAAGGGGCTGGACACTTCCATCGGCAACGACATACATGTGATGCCCCTGGATGCGAGACGCATGCTGGCGATGTCCAGGGCGATACTGGGCAATCCCAAGATACTGATACTGGACGAGGCTTTCTCCGGGCTGGATCCGATCACGGAATCCGCGGTCTACGAAGGCCTCATGCGCATCATGAAAGGCCGCACCGTTCTGATAGTGAGCCATGAGAAGTGCCTGATCGACAGCGCCGACCAGGTGATCCGCATAGAGTCGGGGAGAATAGCCGCCTGAAGGATGCCGTCCAGGTCCGATGCTCTGATCCGAGGTTTTGCGCCGTCTATTTATCCGCCGGAGACGATTCTGAGCCCCGGGCATGCTCGAAGCCGGTCGGCTTCGTCACCCGGGGTGGAATCGTTGGCCAATAAAGTCATCTGCAGCGGCGGCATGCAATCGGACCGCCAGTATTACGAGCCCGGCGAGCCCGTCAGGGTCACGCTTTCCCATTTCGCTACGGACGTGAGCTACGAGTTCTATGCCGATGCCGACGATATGACCGTAGAATATGAGAACATGATCGCGGTCATCAGATTCACGATGCCCGACCACGATGTGGAAGTGGGCTACCATCTCATATGCGACATGGTGGTCCGGACGGGGCCCGATAGCGGGAATCCCTGCGGCGGTTTTCCGATCTTCGAAGAAGTCCCTATGCCAGAAGGTAAATGGAAATGCAGATGCTGCGGAGCCGTCAACAGCGGGAGATTCTGCTGCGAATGCGGAAGCCCGATGGCAAGACGAATCCGGAACGGCCGCATCCGCTCAGTTCCGCGTCGCCGGGCTTCTCCGAATGCATCAGCATCGGTTTCTGAACGGCCTGTTGAAAGACCCGATCTCGATGAGATTCCCTTCAGGGTCGGATATGTAGCAGGTGCGCTGCCCCCAGGGCTCAGTTGTCGGCTCCATCACCGGATCGGCACCCTTGCTCAGCGCATCCCGGAACGCTTCGTCTACTTCGTCGAAGGTGTCGACATGGAGCGCGATCTCGAAATGGCCGTTCTTTCCCCCGGCGTATCCGTATCTTTGTCCGGTCATGGTTTCGAAATCTTTCCTTCCGTAGAGCAGGAAAAGAGTCCCGTCTTTGACCAGATATACGTTCGACGAGCCTTCGTCCTCTTCGATTTCGAATCCTAGGACGTCCCTGTAGAAGCGGATCATCTTCCCCATGTCATCGACGAGGATTCCGAATCCGTCCAGCCTCAGCTTGCCGGGCATAACATCGCAGATGAAAAATGGGGGGCATCGCACGATGTCCCCCGGGAAAGGTTCATTCGAGCTCTTCGACGATTTCCGCGTCGGCAGAGTTCTTCCTTACGGATTCGATTCCGTTGATGGCGCTGGCTTTGGCTTTGTATCCTTCGCTGGCAAGGATCTTCTGTCCGTTGCCGGCTTTGAGCCTCCACCTGAATTCTCCGGCTTTGTCGGCGTAGAGCTCCCACTTGGGGTTCTTCTTG
>JAEEJP010000101.1 GCA_016281925.1 Methanomassiliicoccaceae archaeon | reverse complement strand
GACACGGCCCACACCTTCAGGTATCCATCCACAAGATCCCATTCGTAGCTATACAGCTCTCCGTCCCAGGTGTTACCATGGTAGTGATACCCGAACTCCAAATCGGGTCCGATCTGCGTTCCATCAAAAAACGCGTCGATCTCTGAATTGCGGAACGTCTCCATTGGAAGGGAGGTCCTGACCTTCAGCGCCCCCCACACGGATAAAGAGGCACCCCAGAGACACCGGTCTCCAAAGCTGGTCGTTGCGTCGCAACGTAGGTCTATGAACGTCAAGGCGTCACAGCCATCGAAGGCTTCGGCGCCCAGAGACTTGACGTTCTCAGGAATCACGACCTGCTCGAGGCTGGAACAATTCGAGAAGCAATCCTCCCCAATGGCCGTGACGTTGCTTGGAATGGTCACATAAGACAAATGCCGGCAATCGGCGAAAAGACGATCCGGCATGACGTTGAAGTCGGTGCTTTCGGGAAGCCTCACCGACACCAAGCCCGATCCACTGAACGCCCCCCGCTCAATGACGGTCACGGAGTCGGGGATATAAAGATGGTACAGCGACTCGCAACCATTGAAAGCATAGGTCCCTATGGTGGTGACAGAGTCCGGGATATCCACGTACCTCAGGTTGTGGCAATGCCAGAACCCGTTGTCGATACCTATGATTTCTATTCCGTCGGAGATGGTCACGGATATCAGGTCATGCTCATGGTAGAAATCGATCGCCTTCACTTGATAGGTGGTACCTTCATACGTGACCTGGGCAGGAATGGTGAGCACGCTGATTCCGTCTGCCACGTCACAGGCTCTCAGCCAGTCCTCCCCCTCCATTAGTTCATACTCTATCTGCGGATTATCGTCGTCGTCCCAGAAGGATACCGCGTCCGAGCCTTCGGATGCCGCCGCCAGGACGGTGAACAACGATAGAATGGCGACGGCCGCGGCCAGGATGCGGATCGTTTTCGAGAATCCTGCCCGCGACGCCGTCGCGCTGTCGTATTTATTCATTCCACAACCTCCTGTATACTATGCAGTCTACGCTGTTAGTACGGGCTCCGAGGACATATAGGTAATGCACAGTCCCTCTGTCCGGGCAGTGTTGTGATGAAAAGAAAAGAATTAGACGACGAATAGTCGATCGATCCATTAGGGAGTCCCGACGCAGCCGGAGGACCTCCTCCCCTATGTTCGCACGGGCCATGCCGTCCTCTGTAAGGCCCTTTCCAACAAGAGAGCGTCCGAGCTCCCTTTCGGCAGACCGATGAGGCGGATCGTCCGACGTCGTCTGCAAACCCTGGAATCAAAACCCCGCCGTCTTCCTTAAACAAGGATAATGAGGTTAATGGCGGGCCCGAAGGCCCGGTTTATGCTCAGGATATGAGATAAAGCTTCTGTGCGGTCCCGGAGAACGAGTGCCCTCCCAAGGCTTCAGGGGAGACCTGGAGCTTCGTCTCCCCGTCATAGAACAACAGGCCGTAGAATGCGTATGCGCCGATGGATTCCAGGCCCTCTCCGAAGGATATTTCCGTCAGCAAGGGGCAGTTGGCGAAGGCCTTCATGCCGATAGACCTCGCGCAGGTCAGGTCGGCGGACGTCAGCGACCCGCAGCCGTAGAAGGCCTTGGCCGCCACGGAGGCGACCGGAATGTCCGTGCCCTTGTACAGGACGGATGACGGCACCGCTGAGACTCCGCCCTCGTATCCCGTCGCTGAAACCTCCGGGGCGTCCGCGGATGTCACCGTGTACTCCACCCCTCCTACGGAGAAGCTCTTCCCTTCGACGATGTCCGCCATGCGGAAGGTCATCCAATATGCCAGCTCGAACGTATGGCCCCTCAGGGATTCTGCGGAGGCCGGGATGGACTTTCCGTCGGCATCCAGGAAGCTGAAGCTTTGGAACGCGTCGTTGCCGACTGTGGCCAGAGTATCGGGGAAAGATATGGACTGGACAGGTGAATCGTACCCTTCAACCATCCAGCCATAGTCGCAATAGTCACTGAACGCATACTCCCCAACGGATGTGACCCCTTCCTCGATCACGATGCTCTTGATCGGGTAGGCGTTGGTAGTCCTGATATCGGCGAAGCCCCATCTGTAGAAGACCACCCCGTCCGCTGGGCCGAGATCCTCGTACCACGGGGCGGTCGACTTCTCGAAACTCAATTCTCTAGTGCCCTTCTCCCCCCACTCGGTGCTGTATCTGACCTCCCTGGTGAACGAAGTATAGGAATAGTCGTACATCTGCCCGGTGCCGGATATCGTCAGGCTCCCATGTTTGTCCAGACGGTACCTGAGATTCTCTCCGCACGATCCGGACAGGACCACGTAGACCTCTTCTCCGTCCCCTGCCATGCGGAGCGTCTTCCCGGTGCCGGCGTAAGCGTGTCCGCATAGGTCCAGCGTCGTTTCCATCGCATTCCCGTCCTGATCCTCGAAAACGATTCCGTAGAACGCGTTGGACCCCATGCGGGAGATGGAATCCGGGAGAGATACATACTCGAGCGACAGGCATTGGCTGAACGCGCTCCTGCCGATGCCGTCCACCCCCTCGACCACTATCAGATTCTTGAGGTTGGCGCATCTGTAGAACGCGTACTCCCCCACGCTCGAGACCGTCCCGCATATCGTCAGCTCCGTCAGGCCGTCGCAGTACGGGAAGGCTTTGGCGCCTATCTTAGAGACGCCGGAGAGGTCCAGGGACGCCAGAGAGCGGCAGCCGTAGAACGCCTTATCGCCGATTCTCGCCCCGGAGCCGGTGAAGGACGCGGACTCCAGACCGGTGCACATGTCGAATGCGCCGGAGCAGACGAGGACGCCCTCCCCCGGCATCTCGAGGGATTGCAGGGCCTTGCAGCCGTAGAAGGCGTAAGGCCCGACCTTGGAAACCGACCCAGGGACCGTCAAGGACGCCAAGTCGGCGCAGTTGGCGAACGCCTTGGTGCCGACAGTCACGACAGCCGCCAGGTCTATGGACGTGAGAGTGCTGCAGCCGTAGAACGCCTTGTCCCCTACGGACGCGACGGCGAACTCGTGGCCCCCGTGCGTCACCGTGCCTGGAACGGACACGTTCACAGGGCT
>JAEEJP010000100.1 GCA_016281925.1 Methanomassiliicoccaceae archaeon | reverse complement strand
GCAGAGCCTGGCGGTGATCTGGTTGAGCTCGGTGACCCTCCTTCCGATGCAGAATCTCTCGAATCCTCTGAGCTCGGGGACCTGCCAGTAGGCGTTGGTGACGTCTCCCTTGTCGTCGAGGAAGATCTCGATCTTTCCGTGGCCCTCGAGACGGGTGATCGGGTCGACGGTCACGCGGTTTCCTTTGACTTTCTGTTTGTCATCCCAAATGATAGGTGCTGCCATTTACTGACCTCCTGTCTCTTTGACGGCTTTCTTGATGAGAGCCTTGCCCATGGTGAAGGCGTAGAAGTATCCGAGGGGATCCTTGATCTCGCTGACGAGCTTGATGATCTTCTCCTCGTCGATGATGGGATCATCGTCGAGGATAGGCATCAGAGAGGCGACGGCGGTGAACATGCTGGCTCCCTGCTCCTGGACTTCTGCGGTAGGCCCGTAGCATCCGCGGCAGGGCTGGCCGGCTTTGGTGCATTTGGCTCCGCACCCTCCGATGGTGGAAGGTCCGAGGCACAGGATTCCCTGGTCCATCAGGCACTTGCCCTCTTCGACGTTGACCTGGTAGGGGTCGAGGAATTTGTCGATCCTTGCGTTGGCCTTCTTCCTGGGGCATTCGTCGCACATGGTCTTGGTGGTGATCCCGATGGTGGTTCCCTTGGGGGGCAGAGCGACTCCGGCGTATGCGAAGTCGGCGACGGCCTTCAGCATCTGGCTGATGGTCTCCTGCTGGGGAGGGCATCCGGGGACGTAGTAATCCACGTCGATGACCTGGTCCAGAGTCTTCACGGTGTCGAACAGGACGGGCAGGGTGAGCTCTCCCTCGGGCGCCTTGTAGGAGGTCTGGGGGATGACCGGTTTGTCTTTGTGGTAGTCGGCCTGGAAGTTGGCGCTGGTGGGGGTCTTGGTGTAGACATAGTTCAGGATGTCGTCTTTCCCGTCGGGGACGAGGTTTGCCAGGGCGGGGCTTCCGCCGAAGCAGGCGCAGGTACCGTAGGCGACGACGATCTTGGACTTCTGCCTGAGCAGCTTGACCATGTGCTCGTTCTCGGTGTTCCTAATCGCTCCGGAGATGATGGAGACGGTGATGTCCCCGTCCTCCATGGCGGCGATGTCTTTCTCTTTTCCGTCGGCGGCGACCGGCCACATGACGATGTTGGCCATGTCTCCGACGGTCAGGATCCTCTCGTTGACGTCGAGGATCGAGACGTCGCATCCTCCGCAGGCGGCGGCCCAGTAGATGGCGAGGTTGATCTTCCCGCCGGAAGGCGCTCCGGGGAGGAGCTCTCCGAGGTCGGCCATCTCGAGGGGGTGCATGACCTTCTCTCCGAGGTCGGCGGCCGCGGCCGCAGCCTTGTCGACCGCTTTGGCGGCGTTGGAGACCGTCTCTTTGGCGGCGCTCTCGACGCTTTCCTTCTTCTTGAACAGTTTGTCTAAGAAACTCATATCAGTTTGCCTCCTTCACGAGAGGGGTTGGGCCGAGGGCTTTGATGACATCGACGAAATCGCAGACGGTCTTCTGGAATTTCTCCCCTTCGGATGCGGAGACCCACTCGAGCTTCAGTCTCTTGGGGTCGAATCCGTACTGCTCGAGAACGAGCCTCAGAAGGGCGATTCTTCTCCTTGCCCTGTAGTTTCCGCCGATGTAGTGGCAGTCTCCGGGGTGGCATCCGAGGACCATGACGCCGTCCGCTCCTTTGGAGAAGGCCCTGAGAACGAACTCGGGGTCGACACGGGCGGAGCACATCGTCCTGATGATGCGGAAGTTGGTGGGCATCTGAAGCCTGGCGACGCCTGCTCCGTCAGCGCCCGCGTACGAGCACCAGTTGCAGCAGAACGTGACTATTCTGGGTTCGAAATCTGCCATTGGAATCACTCTCCTCCTACGGGGTAGTCAAGGCAGGCGTCGATCTCAGCGATGATCTGCTTGCCTCTGAATCCTCTCTGCTCGAGGGCACCGGACGGGCAAGAGGCGACGCAGCTTCCGCATCCCTTGCACAGACCTGCGTTGACTTCGCTCTTCAGGGATCCGTCCTCCTGCTTGACGAGGGCCACGGCGTTGTAGTCGCAGCATCCGACGCAGACTCCGCATCCGTCGCACAGCGCGGCGTTGACTCCGGCGACGATTCCTTCGGAGATGAGCTTGTCCTTGGAGATGACGGTCAGCATCCTGGAAGCGGCTCCGGACGCCTGGGCGATGCACTCGTCCATGAATTTGGGCCAGTGGGCGGCTCCGGCGACATAGACGCCTTCGGTGGCGAAGTCGACAGGCCTGAGCTTCTGGTGGGCCTCGAAGTAGAATCCGTCCTTGGATATGGGGACCTTGACCATCTTGGCGAGGTTCTCCTTGTTCTCCCTGTCGGGCTGGATTCCGGCGGCGAGGATGACCGCGTCCACGGGGACTGCGAGGTCCTGGCCGAGGGTGGCGTCGAACGCTTTGACGCATTTGCCGTCGTAGTCGGGGAGCTTGTTGTCGACGGGGTACCTGAGGAACCTGACGCCGGCCATGGAGGCTTTCTGGTAGAGCTCCTCGCGGAATCCGTAGGTCCTGATGTCCTTGTGGAACACGGTGACGTTGGCCATCGGGTTCGCCATCTTGATCTTGATCGCGATGCGCAGCGAGGAAGCGCAGCACACACGGGAGCAGTAGTGGACGTCGTCGCTCCTAGAACCGACGCACTGGATGAGCGCGACGTTCTGGGCTTTGAAGTCTCCGGCGGCGATCTTCTGCTCGGCCTCGATCTGGGTCATGACCTTGGGGTCCTTTCCGTAGTTGAACTCGGTGGGCTTGTAGGGAGTCGCACCGACGGCGAAGAGGACGCCTCCGACGGGATAGTCTTTGCCGTCCGAGAGCCTGAGGGTGAAGTTCCCGACGAATCCGGGGATGTCCTTCACGGTGACGCCTTTGTGGACGGTGATGAGGGGGCATTTCTCGACTTTCGCGATGAGCCCGCTGATGTAGTCGCAGACGGAGATGCCATCCTCCTTGAACCTGAAGTTGCGGGCGAATCCTCCCAGCTCCTTCTCCTTCTCGACG
>JAEEJP010000099.1 GCA_016281925.1 Methanomassiliicoccaceae archaeon | reverse complement strand
CAGCGACAGGGACTTCGTCACCGAGCTGGCCTACTGCGCCGCCCAGACCGCTGTCCATCTGTCCTCCCTGTGCGAGGAGCTCGTCCTGTGGTCCTCGCAGGAGTTCGGGTTCGTGGAGATGGACGACAGATACGCCACAGGCTCCTCGATCATGCCCCAGAAGAAGAACCCGGACATCGCAGAGCTGGTCAGGGGGAAGACAGGATCCGCCATCGGTGCGCTGATGACCATGATGGCGATGACCAAAGGCCTTCCTCTGACCTACAACCGCGACCTCCAGGAGGACAAATCTCCTGTGATGGATTCCATGCGCACGGTCATCTCCAGCGCCAGGATGATGGCGAAAGTCGTGTCCACGGCGAAGTTCGACGTCGGAAGGATGCTGGAAGTCACCAGCCGCGGACAGATCAACGCCACCGACCTGGCGGATTATCTGGTCACCAAAGGGGTCCCGTTCAGGGAGGCCCACGGGATCGTGGGGGCGGCCGTGAGGAAGAGCATCGAATCCGGCGTAAACCTCGAGGACATGCCTCTGGAAGAGCTGAGAGGGTTCTCGGACAGGATAGAGGATGACGTGTACCAGGTGCTCCCGGTGAGGAGATGCATGGAAAGGCGCGACTCCTACGGCGGCACGTCGCCGGGATCCACCGACGTCCAGATCGGCCAGGCCATGGAGCAGATAATGTCCAGGGACGAAATCGTGAGACAGGAGAAGCAGCTGATCCAGAGCTGCTGGAAAGCGCTCACGGAATGACTGGGGACATCCCCCGCACCTTCGATTGAGTGATACTATAGTGATACCTGTTTGACAGAGCCTTTAAAAATATCACTATAGTCTTAAATTAAAGGGACGCCCGGACGGACGCCCTATTTTGTTTCATCCTTTGTAATACATCATCGCGTTGCAGATTGTCGCGGCGATGTTGGATCCGCCCTTCCTCCCTTTCGGCACGATGAAGGGCACGTCTCTCTCCATGATGATCTCCTTTGACTCGACGACGTTGACGAATCCAACGGGGGCCCCTATGATCAGGGCAGGCTTGAGCTCCCCGGAATCGATGAGCTCCGCGAGCCTGATCAGAGCCGTGGGAGCGTTCCCTATGGCGAAGATCACGGGATGGCTCTTGGCAAGCTCTGCGCCTTTCTCCATGGCCACGGTTGCGCGGGTGCATCCGCGTTCCTTCGCCTCTTCCGCGACATCCTCGTCGGAGATGTAGCAGTGGACCTCGCCGCCGTACTGGGCAAGCCTGGGCTTGTTGATCCCGGCCGCCGCCATCTTGGTGTCGGTGACGATGTGCGCACCGTTCCTTATCGCTTTCACGCCTATGTTGGCCGCGTCCTCGGAGAACACCAGATTGTCGGCGTAATCGAAATCCGCGGAGGTATGGATGCATCTCTTCACGATGGAGAACTCCGGCTCCGGCCAGGTCCTTCCGTTCAGTTCGGAGACTATAGTCGCCATGCTGTGGGCTTCGATGTCCTCGGGCTTCACTACAGTTATCGCCATGGTATCACTCCGGCCTGCCGACCCTGAACTCGGTGGTGAACGTCTTGTCGTAGAGCTTGGAAAGGTCGTGCTCATCGCCGAGGAAATCGCCGACGACGGTGAGCGCGGTCTTCTTTATGCCTTCGGCCTCGACTTTGGCGGCGATGTCGGCAAGGGTTCCCCTGACGATCTTCTGGTCGGGCCAGGTCGCCTTGTAGACGACTGCGACCGGAGTCTCGGGCTCGTATCCTCCCTCCTCCAGCTGGGCGACCATCTCGTCCATGAATCCGATCGAGAGGAAAATGACCATGGTGGCGTGATGCTTCGCGAGGTCTACGAGCTTCTCCCTCGGAGGCATGGGCGTCCTGCCTTCCATCCTGGTGAGGATGACGCTCTGGCTCTTTCCCGGGAGAGTGTATTCGGCATTGAGGACGGCCGCGGTGCCGAGGAAGGAACTGACCCCGGGTATGACCTCGTATTTTATCCCCAGCTCGTCGAGCCTGTCCATCTGCTCCCTGTGGGCCCCGTAGATGGCCGGATCGCCGGTGTGCACGCGGACGCACTTCTTTCCGGCGGCTTCCGCTTCCTTCATGACTTCGATGACCTCGTCGAGGTTCATCAGGGCGCTGTTGTAGATCTTCGCCTCTGGCTTGCAGCCATCCAGAACGGCGGGGTTGACCAGCGATCCGGCATATATGACCACGTCAGCCGCATCGATGAGCCTCTTCCCTTTTAATGTAAGGAGCTCGGGATCCCCCGGGCCCGCACCTATGAAAGATATCATTTCACTTCCTCCTCGGCACCATCCGGCGCCCATCGGTACCGAATGTATTGGAAGGGCAATATATAACAATCGGCGACTGAACATATTAGGTCGGTTCGCGTACATGGAGGCTTGGTTGGATATTAATCCCATCCTATCTCATATTATAACCGTCTCGCAGCCTACTATAGGCCATAATCCAACATTCAAGCACCCAATTTTAATATAAGACCATATATCCAACAAATATGGAAAGCGGGAGCGGAGAGGCGGAAGGCAACTACGTGATTGTGGGCTCCCGCCGGATGAGATGCGGGCACACCACAGGCACATGCGCAGCCGCCGCCGCGAAAGCGTCCGCCCAGGCCCTTCTGTCGGGGGCGTTCCCCCCGCGCGTCGAAATACTCACGCCCAAGGGGATCCTTCTAAACCTGCCGGTGGAAAACCCGGAGACCGACGGGAAACGCGCCGTATGCGCGGTCAGAAAAGACGGGGGCGACGATCAGGACGCCACCCACGGGACGCTGATCTGCTCCGAGGTGGCCCTCACCGATGCTGGCATAACGATCGACGGAGGCATAGGGGTCGGCAGGGTCACCCGCAAAGGCCTCGACCAGCCGCCCGGGAACGCCGCCATAAACAGGGTCCCCAGAAGCATGATAAGAGAGGCCCTCGAAGATCTGGCGCTGACATACGGCTACAAAGGCGGATTCTCGGTCACCGTGAGCGTCCCCGAAGGGCCTGAGATAGCGGCGAAAACGTTCAACCCCCGCCTGGGGATAGTCGGCGGGATATCCATACTGGGCACCAGCGGCATAGTGGAGCCCATGAGCGAGACCGCGCTGGTGGCGTCGATAAAGAAGGAGATGGACGTCCATGCGGCCGCCGGGGAAAAAGTCCTGATAGTGGTCCCCGGGAATTACGGGAAGGAATTCAGCGATTCCATCCCCGGGATCACAGACGAGATGTGCGTCAAATGCAGCAATTTCGTCGGGGAGATGCTGGACCACGCCTGCGCTCTGGGCACCGACGTCGTCCTGATATCCAACATAGGGAAGATCGTCAAGGTCGCCGGCGGGATAATGAACACGCATTCCCGCAATGCAGACTGCAGGATGGAGATAATAGCTGCCAATGCGGCCGTAGCAGGCGCTGACATAGAGACGGTCAAGAAAATCATGGGATGCATATCCACGGACGATGCCCTGAGCCTCCTGAGCCCGGAGCTGATGGCTAAGACGGACGGCATCCTGATGGAAAAAATCCAGTTTTATATGAACCACCGCACCGCCGGCAAGATCCGCACCGGGGCGGTCATGTTCTCGTCGGTATACGGCCTTCTGGGGAAGACCGAGCTGGCGGACGTTCTCATCGAGGAGGCGACGCAGAAATGAGGATAGCGATCATAGCGTTCACCGCGAACGGATGCAAAACCGCCCTGAGAATCAGGGATTCGCTGGAGGGGGAAGACGTCTCCGTCCAATGCAAGACCACCCACGACGTCGAAGGCATCGAGATGATACGCTGCACTTCGGACGAATGGACCGCGAAGACGTTCCCTTCCGCGGATGCGATCGTGTTCGTCGGGGCCACCGGGATAGCGGTCAGGCTCATAGCGCCGTACATAAAGACCAAGGACGTAGATCCCGCGGTGGTCTGCGTCGACGAGCACGGGAGATTCGCCATAGCCCTGCTTTCGGGGCACATCGGCGGGAGCAACCGGCTGGCTGCCAGGATAGCCGCCGGGATCAGATCCACGCCCGTGATAACCACCGCCACCGACATCAACGGGAAATTCTCGGTGGACGTCTTCGCCACCGACAACTGCCTCAGGATAACCGATCTCCACAAAGCACAGACAATCTCCGCCAACGTCCTGGCGGACAGGTTCGTGGGCATATCCTCGGACCGCCCCATCGAAGGGAATCTTCCCCGCGGACTGACGGAAGCGGAATCCGGCGGCTGCGGCGTGCGCATTTCCGGGGACCCGTCCGAATCCCCGTTCGATGAGACCCTCAACCTCGTCCCGATGGACATATCCGTGGGCGTCGGATGCAAAAGGGGCATACTCCCCGGGAAAATGCTGGATTTCGTCCTATCCGTCCTGAAAGAGGAGGGCATAGCGCCCGAAAGGGTGGGATCCGTCTCCAGCATAGACCTCAAATCCGACGAGAGAGCGGTCCTGGACCTTGCCGCATCCCTGAGATGCCCGGTGATGTTCTTCACCGCCGAGGAGCTCATGGCCCTCGAAGGGAAATTCTCAGGCTCCAATTTCGTCAGATCCGTGACCGCCGTAGACTGCGTATGCGAAAGAGCGGCGGTCAAAGCGCGCGGAGGATCGCTGATACGCCGCAAAACGGCTTCGGACGGCATGACCGTGGCCCTATCGAGGATCGACATCAGACCGAGGTACTGACATGGAAGACATACTCATATTCTCAGGGACCACCGAGGGAAGAGCAATATCGAGGCTCCTGAAATCCGCCGGCGCCGGAGTCCACGTGAGGGTGGCGACCCAATACGGCGCGGACGCCATGGCGGGCGACGGGATTTCCGACGTCCAGGTGGGAAGCTGCGGAGGGGCCGAAGGCATCGCCAGGGAGATCAGGGCCAAAGGGTGCCGCTGCGTCGTCGATGCCACCCACCCATACGCATCGATCATATCGGAGCACATAAGGCAGGCGTGCGAGGCCACAGGGACAGAGCTGGTAAGGGTGCTCAGGGACGCCGGCTCCCGGGACGACATGGTGGTGGTCGGCTCGGTCCGCGAGGCGGCGGAATACCTTTCTAAGACGGAAGGGAACATCCTGGCCACCACCGGTTCCAAAGAGGCGGAAGAATACACTAGAATCCCTGGGTTCGCGGGGAGAGTTTTTATGCGCGTCCTTTCCACCCCCGATTCCGTATCCAAATGCAGCTCGCTGGGATTCGAAGGGAAGAACCTCATCTGCGCCCAGGGACCGTTCTCAGAAGAATTCAATGTCGCCCTCATAAACCACGTCGGCGCGGAATGGATCGTCACGAAGGATTCCGGCCCGTCTGGAGGCTTCCCCGAGAAAGTCTCCGCAGCGGAGAAGACCGGAGCCAGGATAGTTCTGGTCGCCAGGCCGCCGGACAGCGGGCTCTCCTTCGCAGAGGCGGTAGCGAAGCTCGAAGGCATCATAGGAGCGAAGCTCGAAGGCGCCGCGAAGAGAAAGGTCACGCTCATCGGGATAGGCATGGGCGAAGACGGCATGACGGTCAGATCCTCGAAGATAGCCAGAAACGCAGATCTGGTCGTAGGCGCCGAGAGGATGCTGAGGACGGCCGGCATAAAAGGCGCCGACACCCTCGCCGAATACCGCGCGGACAGGATATCGAAATACCTCGCCGCCCACCCGGAATACAGGAACATAGCGGTCCTCCTTTCCGGGGACATAGGGTTCTACAGCGGCGCCAAGAAGCTCCTGGAGGCTCTGGACGGGTTCGAAGTCGAATCGGAATGCGGGATATCCACCGCGGCCTACCTCTGCTCCAAGATGGGCGTGCCGTGGCAGAACGCGAAGCTCACCAGCGTCCACGGCAGGGAATTCAACGTGGCCGGGGCGGCCAGAGCCAATGAGACTGTGTTCTCCCTGCTTTCAGGCACCGAGGGGGCCAACGCCCTCTGCGCCGAGCTGAATGAATACCTCCCGGACTGCACGGTGACCATCGGCAGCAATCTCGGTTACAGAGACGAGATGATTGTGTCGGGCTCCCCGAAGGATCTGATGGGAAAGGATTTCGGTTCCTTATGTGCTGCCCTGATCCGGAACCCCCGTCCGGACGCGTCCTGCCCCATATGGATCCCGGACGAGGAATTCATCAGGGGCGACGCGCCGATGACGAAAAGCGATGTCAGAGCCCTTTCCGTGGCCAAACTCCGTCTTTCCCCCGATTCGGTCGCGTTCGACGTGGGCGCCGGCACAGGATCCGTGTCGGTGGCGATGGCCCTGGACTGCCCGGAAGGCAAAGTCTACGCCATCGAGAGGGAGGATGCCGCCGCCGATCTGATCGAGCTCAACAAAAGGAAGTTCTGCGCCCCCAACGTCGAGGTCGTCAGAGGCCTGGCGCCCGAGGCCATGGAAGGGCTTCCGACGCCGACCCATGCATTCATCGGCGGTTCATCAGGCAATCTGAAGGAGATCGTCGGGAAACTCCTCGACATGAACCCGGACGTCCGCATGGTGATCAACTCGGTCACCTTGGAGACCCTGTCGGAGACCATGGAAGTCATCCGCGGGATGGGCCTCACGGAAGAGGAAACCGTGTGCATAAACGCGTCCAAGGCCAGGAAAGCCGGCAGATACCATCTTATGACCGCCCAGAATCCTGTTTATATAACGGTGGCAAGAAAATGAGATGCCCAAGAGTCATGATAGCCGCCCCTTCCAGCGGAAGCGGGAAGACGCTCGCCACCTGCGGCATACTGCAGGCGCTCGTGAACAGGGGCCTGAAGACGGCCTCGTTCAAATGCGGGCCGGATTACATCGATCCCATGTTCCACAGCCGCATCATAGGCGCCAAATCGAAGAATCTGGACGCTTTCTTCCTCGGAGAGAACGACCTCAGATACATATTCTCCAGAAGCGCGGAAGGATACGACATCTCCGTCGTCGAAGGCGTCATGGGGTTCTACGACGGAATCAGAGTGGACAGCTCCGAGGCGAGCTCCTACGACGTCTCCATGAAGACGGACACCCCCGCGATCCTTCTTATCGACAGCCGCGGGGCGAGCCTCTCGGTCCTCCCGGTGATAAAGGGGTTCCTGGAATACAGGAAGAACAACATCAAAGGCGTGATATTCAACAGAATGTCCGAGAAGGTGTTCAGAACGATAGCCCCTGAGGCGGAGAAGCTCGGAGTCAAGGCGATCGGATACGTCCCCAAGGTGAGCGACCTGGTCCTCGAGAGCAGGCATCTGGGCCTCGTCCTTCCCGGCGAGATCGAGAATCTCAAAGGAAAGCTCAACAGGCTGGCCGAGATCCTGGAAAAAACCCTCGACATCGACGCCCTGATGAAGATCGCGGGCGATGCCCCGGACATCTCCGGGGAGCCCCCGGAAATCCCCGCGGCCGGAGGGAAGGTCAGGATCGGGCTCGCCGACGACGACGCTTTCTGCTTCATCTACGAGGACAACGTGGACATCCTGCGGAGGATGGGGGCCGAGATCGTCAGATTCTCCCCTCTGAAGGACGGCAGGCTGCCCGACGTGGACGGAATAATCCTGCCCGGAGGGTATCCGGAGCTCCACGCCAAGGAATTGGAGGACAACGTCTCGATGAGGGAGGACATCAGAAGCAGGCTGGATGCCGGGATGCCCTGCATGGCAGAATGCGGCGGCTTCATGTATCTGCACACGATGATGACCGACCGGGAAGGGATGACCTACCGCATGTGCGACGTCATCAAAGGCGATTCGAAGAACATGAAGAAGCTCACCAGATTCGGCTACGCCACCTTCAGATCGAAATCCGGCGGGATATGGTGCAAAGGCCACGAATTCCACTATTGGGACAGCGACAACTGCGGAAGCGACTGGAAAGCGGAGAAGCCGTCGGGGCTGGGATACGAATGCATCCATGACGACGGCCGCATAATAGCCGGGTTCCCCCATATGTACTACTACTCGAATCCCGGTATCGCAGCGGAATTCATCGGAAGATGCCTGAGATTCAGAGGAAACTTCGGCCGGGCGGCATGATTCGCCTTGAAGGCGGAGGCCGGCCCAGAAATGAGGGACGAGAAATGATCATCAAAGCGATAAACTTCAGAAAAGACGGATTCTCCACCCAGCCTTTCGCTTTCGGAGGCGAGGAGGGCCCCGATAAATTCGATCCGAACGTCAGATACCGCTCGGGGCTAACCAACTATCTCATCGATACCGGAAACGAGGTGATTCTGGTCGATACCGGCATCCCGGCCGGGACCCCCGAGGAATCCCCGGACGAAAACACTCCGATATTCACCGGAAAAGACGTCATGACATATATGGAAGCCTTCTCCGCCCTCGGATACAGGCCTGAGCAGGTGACGAAGATCCTTCTCACCCACAGGCACAGCGACCATTCCGGGGAGCTCCGTTCCTTCCCCGACGCCAGGATCTACGTGAACAGGGAGGAGCTGGATGCCGAAGAGCTGAAAGGGATACCCAATATCGTGCCGGTGGATTTCACCGACGGGCCTTACCACAATTTCCCCGAGTCCCAGAGGATAGCGGACGGCATCCGCTACATAAAAGCCAAAGGCCACACCGACGGCAACAGCATCGTCATAGCGGAGAACGACGGGCTGTTCTACATGATCCACGGCGACGTCACCTACACGGACGAAGCCCTGTACGAGAACAAGCTGTCGGTCGTATATTCCGACATCGAAGCCGCCCGCCAGACATTGGACCGCGTGCGCGAGTTCGTAAGCAGGAATCCCACGGTGTATCTGTCTACGCACACCCCGCAGGGAGAAGAGAATCTCGCCGGAAAAAGGATAGTGGATCTGAGCAGCCCTCCCGAGACGATCCCTCCGGGGGAAGTCGTGTTCAGGACTGCGTCCGGAAAATATGTCTGCTCGGTCTGCGGATATGTATACGATCCTGCCGAGCACGGCGGCACCGCGTTCGAGGATCTCCCCGACGATTGGAGATGCCCCCGCTGCAAGAACGGCAAAGACAGATTCAACAGAGCGTGAGGAATGGGCATGACGAAAAGAATAGTGGCAGTAAACGCCGGCCCCCGCAAGGGCTGGAACACGGATTCGCTCATCACAGAGGCGATGGAAGGCGCGAAATCGGCCGGAGCGGAGATCCAGAGGTTCGATCTTTTCCGCCTGGAGAGATACACCGGGTGCATCTCGTGCTTCGGATGCAAGAAAGAGAGGTTCAAAGGCGTCTGCATATGCAAAGACGGCCTTACCCCGGTCCTGGACGCGATCCGCGGATCCGACGGCCTTATCATCGGCTCCCCGAACTATCTGAGCGAGATGACGGCATCCTTCCGCGCCCTCTACGAGAGGCTGATCTTCCAGAACCTGACGTACAGCAAAGAGAATCCGTGCTGCAGCGCCCGCCGCATCCCGGTGCTGCTCATTATGACCAGCAACGCGCCGGACACGATGTATTCCGGTCTCCTTCAGAATTACAGGAATACGCTGGACCGCTTCGTGGGCCCTGCCGAGGTTCTTGTGAGCGGCGACACCCTCCAGATCAAGGATTACGGGAAGACGGACTGGGAATGGTCCATGTTCAATCCCGAGAGCAAAAAGATCCGCCATGAGACCGTCTTCCCGCTGGAGAAGAAGAAAGCGTTCGACATGGGCGCAGAATTGGCCGACAGATCCTGACCGCATCTTCGGGCGGGCCCCGCCCGGAGGCTCTCCCCATCCGCGCCGGCAAAGACTGGCAGGGGAAAGACGGCCACGGCGACCCGGTCATGGTCCACTCGGGATACTTCTGGATCTCCTACTACGATCATTCTATGATGTTCCCCGAAGCCATGGTCTTCGAGGATGCGGTCTCGCCGGACGAGATCAACCAGCACGACTACATGCCGGCCAGCGTTCTCCAGATCACGCACACCTCGACGCCTACATCGATGGCCAACATCTTCAAGGCGAGCCACTCGCAGGCTGTGAACGCCATATCCTGCCAGATCGCCGACGGGAACACCAAAGTAAAGTACCAGACATACCTGCTGCCGGACAAGTTCAAGAGTCCAGACGACGGGCTCAAAATAGCAGAAGGCGAGACCGCCTTCGAGTCCGCCGGATTGCACAAGATACACCTGGACGAGAAATACATCGTTCTTCAGAAAGGCCAGACCTATTCCGTCATCCTGACGCTGACGCACGAGAACGGGGCCCCCTATTATAACTCCCCCGTAGGAATCAACCTGCCTGGGCTGAGGGCCAGCGAGGTCGTGCTGGACGAAGGGCAGAGCTTCCTCTACAGCGACGGCTGCTGGAAGGACTACAAGGACGTCGACAAGATCTACGAGGGCGCAACAGGAGAAATCTATGGCGCTGTATTATTCGACAACTTCCCCATCAAGACCTACAGCAAAAGGCTGGCGGGCGATGTGACCGTCGCCAACATGGCGCTCTACAACATCGAAGGGCTTGACAAGACCACTGCAAGGCTCACATTCTCGGGCCCTTCGTCATGGAATGTCGGCAGTCCGTCCGTCAAGTGGGGAATCGTCGAAGGCTACGAGAACATTGTGTCAATCGAGCCTCAGAACAACAATTCCCAGATTGCAATAAATACGAACGGCAAGGGCAGGGCGCTCCTCTATGTCAGCGTCGAAGACTTCGGGACGACCGTCTTCGAGATAAACGTTTTCGGCGCCTATCCTGCGCTGGCGACGCCGTTGGCCAAGACGGTCGAATATACCGGGGAGGAGCGGGAGGTCGACTTCTTCGTGATGACCAAGGAGTTAGCAGTGCTCCAGAAGGGCCTGCACTACGCTGTGAGCTTCAGCGACAACGTCAGATGCGGAATCGCCAAAGCGGAGATCACAGGGATAGGCGACTGCGTGAACCCCGACGACCCCTCGCCGATAATCTCCCATTT
>JAEEJP010000098.1 GCA_016281925.1 Methanomassiliicoccaceae archaeon | reverse complement strand
GGCCGCGGAGCTCGTGGGGAAGGCGCTGCATCCCGACTCGTTCCTGAACAGGGACCCGTTGGACGCCATACCGAGGTTCCTGGGCTCCGACTACGCCGATTATCTCACATACCAGAGGGCGGTGGCATGAAGGCCCTTCTGCCTTTGGTTGTCGTCTTTCTGCTCGTAATGCCTCTGGCGCCGGCCGCCTCCGCCGACCCCGGGGTCGAGGTGCTGGTGGACTTCGGCAACGGGTCCTACCGGTGGAGCGAGGGGAGCGGGGGGACGTTCGCGGAGGTCCTGGATTCCGCCGTGGAAGAAGACGTGGCGGAACGCGTCAGGTCCGGAGGACATGACGGCTGCGAATGGCGCCTGTACGTCTGGGAGGACGGGTGGAGGTACGCAGGGACGGACCTCTCCGCCTCCTGCTCCGGTGCCGTGGCCTTCGGGTTCTACCCAGAGGGGTTCGCGCCCGTATCCACTCCCGACCACAGGACGTCCTGGACCATGCTCGGGGGATCCTCCTCGGCGTCCAACGTCTCCGTGTCGCACGGCCAGAGGGATCCGGCGATGCCCGTGGAATGGTACAACACCTACACGACCGGGTACGTGGACTCCGGGCTGGTGGTCGCCGGCGACATGCTCTACCATACCACGGGCGGGACCTACGGGGGCGTAGGGGAGGACGCCGACGCGTGGGTATATGCTTTGGACAGGATCACCGGCGAGGTGGTCTGGAAGCATCACGAGCGCAAGGGAGCCGGATACGAGGTGACCACGCCCCTCATCGTCGGGGATTTCCTGATAGTCACGTTCACCTGCGGCGACGTCGTCTGCTTCGACAGGCTCACCGGCGAGGTGAAGGACGTCTTCGAGGCTGGCACAGATCCTCCAGTCGACGAGGACGGTGACGTCCTGTGGGACGGGAGGGTTTTCTATACCGGGGGGACCACGCCGGTCTACGACTCCGGCAGGATATACTTCGGGACGTCCTCCGGGACGGTGACGGCTCTGACGCTCTCGCCCGAAGGCAATATGAACGTCGCCTGGGAGCACGTCCCCCCTTCCGGAGTCGGTGCGGACGGGAAGTACGAAGGGACCAGGGGCTGCTTCTACTACCACGCCCCGACCATCGGGGAGGCGGACGGCAGGCGCATGTTGTTCATCGGCAGCTACGAGGGCTACGTGTACGCCCTGGACGCTTCCACCGGGGAGGAGGTCTGGACGGAGAGGGTCGTGGACATGAGGGAGGACAACAGGGCCGCCCCAGGGACTCCCGGGTCCGCCGCGTCCGTATCGCTGTCGCCGGACGGGTCCGTCCTGCTTGTCGGGTGCACCGACGGCGCCCTGTTCTCGCTGGAGGGATGCCTTCTGGCGCTGGACCCCCGCACCGGTGAGGCGATGTCGAGGCAGGACGGCTCCGAATGGAGGCTGGACGCCTTGTTCACGTCTCCGGTGGTCGTCGAGGACGGGTTCTACACGTACGTCTCCCCGCTCTCGTCTGGGGCCAAGGCGTTCCCGGGCGCGGACGGCGCCGAGCATGCGGCTTCGACCGCCGTCTACAAGTTCGACTGGGACGGGAAGGTCGTGTGGAGGTCCCAGGACTACCAGATAATCAAGGGCGCGCTCACCCTCGACGCGGACGGCGTGCTCTACGGGATGGACTATTCCGCGGGGGCGTTCTGGCCCACCGGCGGGGGGCTGACCGCCTGGGACTCGAAGACCGGCGAGGAGATCTGGAGGGTGCTGCTTTCTCCGTACACCCAGGACTCCTACTCCATGGTGCAGCCCACCGTGGTCGACGGGAGGATATACGTCGGGAACGACTTCGGGGCGGTGTACTGCGTCTCCGACGTCCAGGGCCCGGGGACCGAGGAGGAGAGGGTGCAGGCCCTGCAGACCGTCGGGTTCGCGCACTGGTCCTGGTACCTCACCGCGGCCGTCGTGGCGGCGGCGATCCTGGCGTTCGTCATTTTGTATAGGAGGACCGTGAATGCCTAAGGAAGGGCTGTTCTCGCAGCTGAAGAAGGGGTACAGGGGCATGAAATCCGATCTGGAGGAGCCCGACGTATCCGAGATAGAGCTCAAGAAGAAGAGGTTCAGGCTCATCGTCCTGTTCGGCTCGTTCATGTCGGCGATAGCGTTCCTGATATCGATCTCGATATCCTCGGGAGGCGTGATCCCGGTGAGCGAGGCGGTGGGCGCATTGTTCTCGTCCATAAGGAAGGCCGTGGAGGGGGACACCAACCTGGACATGGTGGAGCTGTACATCTACAACGCCAGGCTTCCCAGGACCCTCGCGTCCATAGCGGTGGGCGCGGGGCTGGCGATCGCCGGGTGCATGTACCAGGCCATCATCCGGAACCCCCTGGTGGACCCGTATATCACGGGGGTGTCCTCCGGGGCGGGATGCCTGGCGATGGCGGCGACCGCGCTGGGGTTCAGCATCCCGTTCCTGGCCGACAACACCCTGTACGTCATCCCCGTGGCGGCCATCGCCGGAGGGGTCGTCGCCTTCGTCGTGACCATGACGGTCGCCGAGGGGTCCGGGGGCTCGTCGATCAACTACATCCTGGCAGGGACGATAGTCGGCTTCGCGTTCTCCTCGGTCCAGACGGTGTTCATGTCGCTGGGGAAGGACAACCTGACCGACGTCATGTGGTGGCTGTACGGGAGCTTCGGCAACGTGACCTGGGAGAACGCGTGGATAGTCTTCGTGCCGGTGGTGGGGATATCGATAGCCGCGATGGTCTGGGCCCGGGAGTACAACCTGTACTCGATGGGCGAGGACCAGGCCGCCCAGCTCGGCCTGAAGGTGAAGAGGTTCAAGAGGGTCACCATGGTCGTGGCCTCCGTGCTGACCTCGCTCTGCGTCGCGTTTGTGGGGATAATCGGGTTCGTGGGGCTCGTCGTGCCCCATGCCTGCAGGATGGCGCTGGGGAGCGACCACCGCCTGATAATGCCGGCGTCGGTGGTCATAGGGGCGATGCTGATGCTGTTCGCGGACCTGGTGGCCAGGACGGTCATGTCCCCCGCGGAGCTTCCCGTGGGCGCCATTACCGCGATGATCGGGACCCCGGTCTTCGCATACATGCTGATGAAGAGGGGGCGCAACTATGACGGATGACCCGCCGGTGCTGAGGGTGAGGGGGCTCTGCAAGGAGTTCGACGGGTTCCAGGCCTTGAAGGGCGTGGACCTGGAGTTCGGGAAGGGCCTGCTGATAGGGCTCATCGGCCCGAACGGATGCGGCAAGTCCACCATGATGAAGTGCATCTCCAGGGTGCATGAGCAGACCTCCGGGACCATAGAGGTGGACGGGAAGGACGTGTCATCCATGAAGGCGGCGGAGGTCGCCAAGCTGGTCGCGAACGTCCCCGCGGAGGCGGGCCAGACTTTCGGGATCAGCGTGATGGACATGGTCATGCTCGGACGGTATCCTTTCGTGGACAGGATATGGTGGGAGGACCCGGAGGACGAGAGGGCGGCCAAGGAGGCCATGAAGACGTTCGGGATATACCACCTCAGGCGGAAGCAGGTCGCCCTGTGCTCCTCCGGGGAGAGGCAGCGCGCGCTCATCGCAAAAGCGTACGTGCAGGAGCCCAAGCTCATGCTCGTGGACGAGCCTACGTCCCATCTGGACATGAAGTACAAGCTCCAGGTCATGGAGTACCTGCAGAAGATGGCGCGCTCGGACATGACCGTGATGGTGGCGGAGCACGACATCTCCCTCATGGCCAGGTACTGCGACGTATGCGTGATAATGAAAAGGGGCGAGGTCGTGGCCGTAGGGGACCCGAAGGAGATCATCACCGAGAAGCTGATACGGGAGGTGTACGAGGTCGAGGCCAGGGTCGGCCTGGACGCGGACGGGGAGATATACGTGCTGCCCAAGAGGTACGTGGAAGGCTCTCTGTGAAGCCCGCCGGCGCAACGTGACCGCACGGCCATCGTTTATCCCCTCTCTTGTCGAGTCACGTCCGGTGCACATGATCTGCAGGGAGGATTCCTTCGAAAGCACGGACCACGGCATGAAGGCCGGGTTCCACGACCCGCGGTTCGTGGTCCCTCTGGTGATGGAAGTAGTCAGGGAGGCCAAAGGCCTCACTTACGAACAGGTCGCCTCGGCCTTCGAGTACGAGGCCGACGGGAAGACCATAAAAGGGCTGGACACCGTGGTCGAATTCGGGAGCGACTACACGCTGGACTCCCTTTTCCTACTGAGGCTCCCGTGCGAGGGCGGGGTCAGGGAGGTCTACCTGAACATAGAGGGGCAGGCGAGCCGCAACGTCCCTTACAATCTGAGGGACCGTGCCGCCGTCTACCTGCACGGAATAATGAGCCGGCAGAAGGGGGCGGTCAGAGGATACAAGGGCATCCGCAGGATGTACAGCGTGTGGGTGGTCATACGCCCGCTCAGGTCCCGGGCGAACACGATAGGCAGGATCCCCGAAAAAGGCCTCTTCGGGGTCCAGAGCGAGGACGAGGATGAAATATCCGCGGTAGGGCCTGTCGAAATGGTCTTCATTTTCCTGGGAAGGGCAGACGAGCCTGTCGAGAACCGCTTCTTCAGGCTCATGAACCTCAGGTACGCCCCTGGATAGGGCGTCGAGGGGAGGGTAAACGCCTTTCAAGAAGAATTTAATATAATAATAGACAATTTGTCATTGAAGGAGATAGAATCTATGAATATGTGGTAGGAGGCTATAATAGAGGAGAGGGAAGAGGGTCTGAAGGAGGGAATGGAGAAAGGCATCGAGAAAGGGATGGAGAAAGGCATCGAGAAAGGGATGGAGAAAGGGATCGAAATCGGCGCCGACATGGAGCACAGGGCGGCGGCGGAGGCCATAGCCGGCATGGTCAGGGAATTCATGGCCAGCCTGGGGATATCGTCCGAGGAGGCCATCAAGCGCGCCCGCGTCCCGGACAGGTATTCGGATTCGGTCAGGGCGATCCTTTCCGAATCGTCTTGAAACATTTGGGACTCCGTCGTTGCCGGACGGGAAGAGGGGATGCGCCGGATAATGGATGTTATATCCATGAAGGCTATTCATTCTCTGATTGCATGACCGCAGGATGCGTAGAAAGCTGGAAGGGAAGGAAGCTGTATTGCTTCAGATGCGGCCATCGCTGGGTCTCCCGCGCGGACGGGAAGCCGGACAGCTGCCCCAAGTGCCGTTCTCGCAGGTACGACGTCCCTACGGGGGAGTACGGGTGCCCCTCGTGCGGGAGAAGGTGGACGCCCAGGCATTACGACGACGCGTGCCCTGGGTGCGGGCGTCCCGTATCGGACATGGGGACCGAGCGTGGGTTCGAATGCAACCAGTGCGGCCACCGCTGGATATCCCGCGGCCAAGGGACGCCCCTCAAGTGCCCCAGGTGCAAGACCAGGAGCTGGAACGAGCCGAAGATGGCCCAGTTCATCTGCCACAAGTGCGGCTACGTCTGGAAGAGCCGCATGGATTATCCGAACAGGTGTCCCGAGTGCAGGTCCGAGACCTGGGACAAGGACACTTTCAAGCTTAAATGCTTCAGATGCGGACACAAATGGGTGTTGAACGAGGACACCGACCCGGACCTCGTGAAGACGTGCCCGTCCTGCAGATCCAGGAAGTGGAACGAGCTCCCGGAGGCCGTCGTCTGCCGCAGATGCGGGAGGCTGTCCGTCCTCGGGAGGAAGGGGGCCCTGTGCCCGGCGTGCCGCGGGGACGACAGGTACATGGAGTGCAGGTGCGGGTTCTGCGGGGCCGAATGGATCTCCGCCGACCCGTCCAAGGGGATATGCCCAGTATGCGGGATGCTTTCGTCGTCGGAGGACGGCTCCGAGAAGCTCACGATCCTGTGGGAGAAGGGGGGCCTGAGGCTCAACTACGTCTTCAAGGACGGGATAGGATGCGTCTATCTGTGGGACGGGTCATACCCTGTAACGTGCAGATACCTCAACGAGGTCCTGGACGGCCTCGGCATGAAGTTCGAGACATTGATAAAGCGCGCCGGGTCCGAGGCGCACGGGAGGTTCTGGGAGTCTCTGGCCGAGGACATGATGTCCCGGCGGGACGCGTACATGGAGAACGTCCCGTACTTCATGAAGCGCATCGGGGTGGGCCGGGAGCAGGCGGAGATACTGGCGCTGCACTTCACCGGGATGAGCCCTGAGGCGATCTCCCTGAGGTCCAAGATGTCCTTGAAAGAGGTCAGGACCGAGTTCACCAGGATACAGGAGGCCTTCAGTCAGAGCGGCATCGTCGTGAACGACTCCGTGTACACCGAGGACCCCATATCCTGCTACGACCCGGAAGGGGCCGACGACTCTACATGAAGATACGCAAGTTCCTTTCTGTGTAGGGGCCGATGACATCTTTCGACGTCTTGGACAGATAACCTATATGGTCACATTGCAGATTGGATTTATCATCCACTCTTATGGGTGACGCACTCTGATAGACGAACAAGACTTCCAGATGGGCATGAGGCGCCTCGAGCGCATCGTCATGCAGGGCCAATCCGGCGCGGTTAGCAAGAGGCCGCACAATGTCCGGGCGTGCAGGCTGTGCGGGCACGTGTGGGAGTCCAGGAAGGAAGGCGGCGAGCCTAAGAACTGCCCGAAGTGCAGGACCTCCCTGTGGGACAACCGGAAGGTCGAGCTGGTCGCGTGCAGAAGGTGCGGGCACACCTGGGCGACCACCATCGCGCACCCGTCGAAGTGCCCCTCCTGCGGGAGCAAGAGGTGGGACGTGGAGTCCCTGACGGTGGTCTGCGTGAAGTGCGGATGCCGCTGGAACAGCAGTTTCCGGAACGGCGAGGCCGTATGCTGCCCCAAATGCGGCGAGCTGGAGCCCGAGGGGTACCGTGTCGACAGCGCCAGGCGGTCGCGCGGGAGGAGCCATGAGGGCGCCTCTCTGAGCGAGGGCATGTTGAAGGCCATGTGGGAGATGGACGACGACCTCGAAAGGGCGCTCCTCCTCAGGAACAACGGCCTCACCCCGGAGCAGGCGGACGCCATCGTCAGCTTCGACCGGGGCGCCTCGGTGCCGGACATAGCCGCCCGCATGTCGATGCCGGTGTGCGAGGTGATGGACGCGGTCCTGCCGTTCATGAGCCTGTGCGAATCGTTGGGGGCGAAGTCATGGAGCTGATCGTCGAAAGCAGTTCCGGGCCGGCGTCCAGGTATTCGGACGCGTATCTGTTCATGGTCCTGGATTCCCTGCACAGGAACGGATGCATGAGCAGGAAGGCCCTGGTGGACGACATCGGCCTGGGGGAGGGAAGCGTCAGGAGCATGCTGAACGTCCTCAAGAGCTGGAGATGGATATACGTGAACAGGGCGGGGTCCAGCCTCACGGAGTTCGGCAAGGCCAGCTTCGAAGGGTTCGGGATCCGCTACGTCGACTTCTGCGACCACAAGTACGTCTTGGGGAGCTGCCAGCAGGCGGTCGTCGTGGAGGGCGTCGCAAGCAAGGTCACCAACGGCATGGCCCAGAGGGACCTGGCCGTGATGAACGGCGCCACAGGGGCCTCCGTGTTCGTCATGCGGGGCGGGAAGGTCCTGTTCCCGACGATCTGGGACATGGACGAGGGGGACCCGGAGGTCGCCGGGAGGATAAGGGCGGCCGGCCTGAAGGAGGGGGACGCCCTGGTGGTGGTCGGCTCGGACGATTCCCTAAAGTCCAGGGTCGCGGCGGCCGCGGTCGGGCTGGCGATGAGATGATGTTCAAGGCGTTCGCGGTCCTCGCGGCGGTATGCTTCCTGGCATGCTGCCTGGAGGCGTCGGACGCCGCGGAGACCTGCCCGGACGGGTCTGTGTACGAGTACGAGACCCACGGCTCGGGCCATCCCGACTATTATTGCGTCGTGACATCCGTTGTAACAGACGAGAGGACCCTTCATCTGCCGGCGGTCCTGGAGGGATACGACGTCCGCATCTTGGCCTCCTCGGCTTTGGACGGCTGCCCCTCCGAGGCCATTGTCGTCCCGAAGAACCTGAAGACGGTCGAGGACGGGGCGTTCGACGGATGCCCGGCGCTCAAGGACCTATACTTCATGGGGGACCGCCCGGAGATGGGAGGGGTCCCGGAGGGCGTGATGGTCCATGCGATGCCCTCGGCGGAGGGATGGGAGGACGCGGAAGTTATTAGGACGGCCTCCTCGGACGGCGTCGAGTACGCGTTCCTTCCCGACGGGGCGATGGCCGTAGGGGGATTCTCCGAGGACGGGCGCATCGTGGTGCATGGCACGATCGAAGGCGTCAAGGTCTCCGGGGTGGCTGAGTATGCGTTCGCCGGGACGATGATGGACGACGGCAACGTGAAGAGGAGGGCGGACGTGTCCGTCGCGGTCCTGGAGGATGGATTGTCGGGGATAGGCCAGAGGGCGTTCTACTATTGCGACCTGAAGGATGTCTCGCTTCCCGGCACTCTGGAGAGCATCGGAGACGAGGCCTTCCGCGCGTGCTATTACCTGGAGGGCGCGGACCTGCCTCAGGGTCTGGACTACATAGGGTTCGAGGCCTTCCGCGAATGCCGCTCCATCAAGAGCCTGGACGTCTCCGCCCGGTTCGTCGGGGACGGCGCGTTCTACATTTGCGACGGCTTGGAGTCCGCGAAGGTCCAGACTGCGGTCGTCCCCCGCATGTTCGGGTACTGCTCCTCCCTGCGCCAGGTCGGATTCGGGAGCCTGGACGGGGAGATCGGCTACGGTGCGTTCAACCGGTGTTCCTCTTTGCTATCCGTCGACATCCCGGACGGCGTCTCCAAGATAGGGCCGGAGGCTTTCCGTGACTGCGTCTCCTTGAAAAACGTCGACTTGAACGGGACCGAGGAAATAGGCGCTTCGGCGTTCAGGGGATGCACTTCATTGAAGAGCCTGGATCTTCCGTCGTCCCTGTCTAGATTGGGAAGGTACGTCTTCGCCGACTGCCTGGGGCTCGGGGACGTCCACGCCCGCGGGCCCGCCCCGGAGGGCGACAGCACGGCGTTCCTGAACGTCGATGCCGTCGTCCATTGCGACAAGGCGTATGCGAAGTCCTGGGAGGACTCCGGTTTCGGGCTCGAGGTGGAGGCGGACCGGGGCGGAAGCTCGGGTTTCATAGTTATCGCGGCATTGGCGGCCTTCGCAGCCGTCGTGGTCGCCGCAGTGGCGCTTGTGAGGAGACGGAAGCGGGAAAGCTGATTTCCGAGATCGGCGGAATACGATTCTCGGTCTCTATCCTGCCCGCCCCTGTTACTTAGATTACATAGCGATAATGTTGTAATAATGACATTATTTGCATGTGATTTTGTCATATAACAGCATTAATCGCTATGTTTGAGATGTTAGCATATGGAAGGCGTCGCCCGACCGGTATTTATCGTCGTCCTAGCCGTTCCCGACGGGGCCGGCGGCGGGCTTTCTGAAATCCTGCCCTATCCATTTCCATATCGTGACGTCATGCTCTTTCATACGGTGGCATCTGGAAGGTATGGGGCTTAGGACCAGAACGAGAAGAAATCATCATTTCATGATGCTAAATTATCCGATATGAACCTGGTCGGGTCCGTCACGCATGGATTTGAGGACGTCCTCGGAGATATCATTCGGGACCAGCTCCATGGCCTCCTCCAAGGTCAGGCCTTTGGAGAGCATCCCGGCGACCGTCCACACATAGCTGCGCACAGTTTCGGCCCTTGCTTCCTCTTTGCCTATGGCGAATCCATCCTCTAGACCTATGGCGAACCCTTTGGCGAATCCCTCCTCCCACGCGTCGAACCACTCGGTCCTTATCCTTCCCTCTATCAGCTCTTCCGAGTATCCCATGCAGCCCATTCCCTCCAGATCTTGCTCCATCCACCCTTGTATCACGATATTATACTATTCCTTCAGGCGCCTCTTCCCGTCGTCTGGTCGCATTGTCCGATGCCGAGACCGCAGACGCCCATCACTTTTATTGCGTGATTGCCAGATCGCTCATTACTGTCCTACCCTATTTTTCGCTCTATCAAACTTGGCTCAATGGTTCATTTCACCATCCATCTGCCTCCGGAGGTCTCCTCTGAATTGGAGAGCAGGCCCTTGTCTTTCAGAGACCGGACGCACTTCTTCACTGTTGAGAGCGACACCGGCATGTCTCGGCCGTCATGCCACCGATCTGCGGACGTCCTCGGAGATCTCCTTCGGAATCAGCTCCATGGCCTCCTCCAGGGTGAGGCCTTTGGAGAGCATCCCGGCGACCGTCTTCGCATAGCTGCGGACCATTTCGGCCCTTGCTTCCTTTCTCTCCTCCTCTCTCCCCTTGGCGATCCCTTCCTCCCTCGCGTCGAACCTCTCGGTCCTTATCCTTCCCTCTATCAGCTCTTCCGAGTATCCCATATAGCTCAGCCCCTCCAGATCCTGCTCCATCCATCCCTGTATCACGATATTATACTCTTCCTTCAGGCGTCTCTTCCTCTCGCCCGGCGAAATCCCCGGGAAGAACATGGTGCACAGGAACCTCAGAGGCTCGACATCCCCGACGGCGTCGGGGTGGCAGATGTTCACCTCCACTATCCGTGCGCGGGACTGGGACGGGACCTGCGTCTCGCCGCCGCGGGAGTCCAGAATGGTGTCCGTCGTCTCGCGGAGCCTGACCGTCCCGCGGTCCGCCTTCCTCGGGTGCACCACGATCCAGTAGAACAGGGCCCTGGCCAGCCCTCCGTAGTCGTCCCCGGAGAACTCCCTGCCCTGCTGCCAGGCGGTCATCACCGCTTTATAGAACTCCTCCCTGGCGCACAGGGGGTACTTCTCGTAGGGGGAGGACTGGACTTCGGCGAACAGGTACGTCGGACTGTCGGGCCCGGCATGCCTGCAGGCGCTGTCCAGGACTATGCGCCCTCCGAGGCTGTCCACCTCGGTTCCGAGCCCCCTAACCGTCGTGCCGTCGCTCAACGTCTCGAATCCGGCGCGGACTTTTTCGGCGGCGGAGCGGTCGCGTCCGGGGCTGGGAAGCACCATCCTGGCCAGGACCCTCCCGTCGCTCAGCATCGTCTTGGCGGGCCTGTCCTTGTACGGCTTTTTTAAAACGTCCTCCTCGTCCCCGGCCATGCGCGACACACGGCAGCAGAGGGTCTTGAACGGATACGTGTGCACGTACGCGACGGCCGGGAGGCAGCCGTCGGATCG
Organism: Methanomassiliicoccaceae archaeon; assembly: GCA_016281925.1. Lineage (GTDB taxonomy): Archaea > Thermoplasmatota > Thermoplasmata > Methanomassiliicoccales > Methanomethylophilaceae > Methanoprimaticola. The sequence continues at coordinate 5,464 of JAEEJP010000098.1, read as the reverse complement.
TCAGCGTTCTCCGAGGCGCATGAATCCAATCAGACGATCATGTCCGAGCGCGACACGTCAGGTTCATAACAGCCTCGGACGACGGCTCGGCGGAGTTAAAGAAGAACGATTCTTGTAGGTCTGTTCTGATGATGGAGGGGGTCGGAAAGGTTGCAGAGCGTTCTTCTTACGGAGTTTGGGAAGAGGGAGTGCTGGTCGTGCTTCATGATCGACTTCTTCAGCGCCGGCGATGCTGGTGAAAAACACGTCTAGCAGGCGCTCGGACGGTCCATTCGATCGAGAACGAGACGTGATGGATATCGTCTTTGGTACACCTTGCTGTGATGCCCCGCCACTACGACGTCGATCCTCAGTTCCTGATCCGAGATACTGCAAATCAAGCGGTAGTCGCCTACGCGATATGACCAGAACTCCCCGAGGTCGCCTGTCAGTGCGTGTCCGTGGACGTAGGGGTTTTCGCATCCTACAAGATTCTCATGTATCCAGTCCATTATACGCTTTTTGACCGCCTTATCCTGGTCATTTATGAAACGCAGGGCCCTCTCACTGATGAAGACCGAGCAACTCGATCCAACCCCAGCTTGTCCATCGCTTCTTCGAAGGAGTAATACTTGGTCTCGGTATCGCTTCTCGTCTCGGCGGCCTTCCGGTAGTCGTTGCGGTCGTCGATGTATTCCTGGAGAAGGTCGTTTATCAGGTCGGATAAGCTCATGCTTCCGGCCGAGACGATGTCTTCCAACGAGGACAATGTGGCCGGTCTCAGCTCCACGACTTTCTCTCCCTGTCGCATGGATGCTCATCGGGCCCTTGGCTTATAACGGTTGCCGGAGAGTCGGCCGCTGTGGCACGAAATCGTCCGTGCGGCCCGTTTTAGGGACTGCGATGCCGCGTGGGCAGGCTGGAGGAAGCCCTATGGCGGCCTTGCCGATACGGTCCCTGAAGTCAGATGCAAAGACGGCCGTCCATATCGACAGCGTCATCATGGGATGCCTGCTCCACATCCCGTCGTATCTGGGCCTTCGTGGTATCATGGTTCTCGCGCCCCTCGTAATCGGACATGCCTATCACGCGGCCCGAAAGATGTCTGGCGACCATGTCATATGCATGTTCGGCGGCAGGGTCCAAGGGCCGAGAAGAGAAGGTCCGAGAACCGCCGTGCCGGACCTTTGCCGAGGTCGCCGATGCATCCTGGCCAGGGCCCTGCCGTCGCCCAGTACGGTCTTGGCGGGCCTGTCCCTGTACGGCTTTTCCAAAACGTCTCTCCCGCCCATGGCCAAGCGGGACGTACGGCGGGAAGGGGCCTTGAAAGGGCACACGTGCGTGCGCGCGACGGCCGGGAGGGTCGCCTTCTCGTCAGTATCTCCAGGATTCCGTCGGCGACGTAAAGCCTGTTCTTCTTCTTCCCGGTGACTTCCCTCAGCGCCCCGGCGGACTCCAGCTTCCTTATGGCTTTGGCCGCGGTGGGCGCCGAGACCTCGCAGAAGGAGGACACGTCGTCTATCCTCACGTACGGGTTCCTGAAGAGAAGGTCGACCAGCCTCCTTTCCGCCAGGGTGTCGCACAGGGATTCCAGCCGCTTCTTGTACGACCTCAGGTCGTCTATCATCCTGGCCGACCCGTCCGCCTGTTCGCGCATCGCTCTGATGAAGAAGTCCAGCCATTCGTCGAAACTGTCGGCGGAGCTCACGCCGAACAGCAGGTCGATGTACGTGTCCCGGTTCTTGTCGAAGTATTCGCTGGGATATAGAACCGGAAACTCCAGAAGCCCCTCTTTGACCATGGCCAGCATGATCAGCAGCCTGCCTATCCTCCCGTTGCCGTCCCTGTACGGGTGTATGGTCTCGAACTGGTAATGCGCCAAGGCGATCTTCACGAGGGGGTCCTCGTCGGAGTCAAGGAATTCCAGGAGGTTGTCCATCAGGCGTTCGACAGTTTCCGGCGGTGCAGGCACCATCTTTGCGGTGTCGAGGGTGTCGCCCGGCATCCCTATGGCGTTCTGGGATGTCTTGAACATTCCCGGGGACTTGTCGCTGCCGCGCGCGCCGGATAGAAGGATGCGGTGAAGCTGGTGGATCAGATCAACCGTGATGCCTCCGCCCTCCTCGACGGCCTTCACGCCGTGCTTCAGGGCCTTTATGTAGTTGCGTACCTCCTCCACGTCGCGGAGCGTCGTGTCTCCGACGTTCTCCTTCTCGGAACGGAACATGTCGCTGATCGTGGAGCGGGTCCCTTCTATGGATGAGCTGTGCACGGATTCCTTCAAGGTGAGCGTGTCGAGGAGGATGGACCTCTCCTCCTCTTCCATTCCGGACACTCTTCCGTTGAGGTTTCCGAGGGATAACGCGGCCGCGGTCGACTCCCTGCAGATGCGCCTCCCGAACTCTATGTCGAACGGCAGCTCGTTCGGTTGGAAGTACGTGTACATGCCGTCGGTGTTGAATCCCACGCTTCCCGAGATCCTCGAGGTGAAGTTTCTCTCGTCCATGGTTTTGATATAATAAATTAGTATATATAATGATTTTATTATATTTTGTTATAATAAAAATATTAGCTATTTTTTTTATTATGTCGATTTGATGAAAAATATTTTTCTTATCCTGGCAGATAATAAAGCCGTTTATATATTGTCTTTAGAATGAGCGATTTGTATTCCGCGGCACTGATTTTGAAGGCATGACGGCGGTCATTCGGAGGGTTCTATGGAAGAGGGCGGCCCCCTCTTCTGCATCTGCTTCATCGCCCGAGTTGTGTGATGCGGGTCTTGATCGTCCCCGGGGTCCCTTCTGGGACCGGCCCCTGCCCTCCTTAAGGATAAAGCCATCGGAGAGAATCCGGACGTCCTTGGAGATCCCCTTCTCAGATCTGTGAGGGCCAGCTGCCTGGACTGTGTCCTCTGGAGAAGGAGGATGTACCACGGAACGTCCGTCGACGACGTCTTCGGGATTTCCGACGAGGATGCGGACAATCCGTTCGAACGATAGCTGCTTGCGATTACGGGTACTTGCCCTTCTGTGCTTAGAGCAAAAGTCGGCCAGATAAGGATTTGCAATAAGCATTCCGAATGCCCTATCAATAAAAAATGTGCAGGATATTTCAACTGAGATTTATTGTCTCTCAGGTTATATGGCGATAATGCTGTAATAATGACATTATTTGCTGGCGATTTTATCATTATATAATAATTATGGCCATGTTTGAGATGTATAGCATGTGGAAGGCGTCGCCCGACCGGGATTTATCGCCGTCCTAGCCGTTCCCGACGGGGTCCTTTTCCGCATCGTGACGTCATGCTCTTTCCTCAAGCCTCCCTCTTTTTCACGCGGCATCTGGAAGGTAAGGGGTCTACGGACCAGAACGGGGCGAGGTCATCATTTGGGGTGCTAAAATGAAGATAGATGTCCAATGGGATGTGGCATTCTGTCGAACCTCGACGCTAGAGCAATTGCTTGTAATTTTAATTCGGAAGAAATATGCACATACCGTAAATTAAATACGGATAATTAAATAGAACAACGTATTATTATTACATAGTGGGACAATGCTAAAGTCGTTCAGTGTCCAGAACTACAAGAATTTCCGCAACATGGTCACATTGGACTTCACCAAGTCGCGCGACTACCGTTACAACGAATCATGCGTCAGGGACGGGCTCTTGAGCAAGGTTCTGATAATGGGGCGCAACGCGTCGGGAAAGACCAATCTGGGATATGCCCTGTTCGATATCGTGTACACCCTTACCGAGAACCTTGCCGAAGATCATCAGAAGGACAGGATCAGTTTCATCAACGGGTCCACCAACTCCCCGGAGGCCGTTTTCCGTTACAAGTTCCAGAACGGAGGCGACGAGATAGCGTACGAATACCATAAGACGGAGCCGGCCGTTATCACGTACGAATCCTTGAAAGTGAACGATAGGACCGTCTTCGAGTTCGATTACCATACTGGGACGAGGGATTCCAGGGGTCTTCCAGACTATAACGCGGGAAATCTGGACCTCGGCCAGGTGGACGGCTCGCTGTCGGTCCTGAAATACATCGTCCGGAGCACTCCCCAGTCTGAATCGTCCCCGATGCGCTTCGTGATGGATTTCGTCAGCCGCATGCTCTATTTCAGATGCACGTACGACGGCAACAGGTTCATAGGGTTCTTCGGCAACGGGGAGTCGATAAACGACTATGTGATAGGGAACGGGCTGGTCAAGGACTTCCAGAAGTTTCTGCATGACACGGGCGGCATAGACATGACGCTCGACGTGGAGTCCAACAGCTTCCAGAGGATGCTGGTCCAGAGGCTCAAGTACAAGACGATACCGTTCGACTACAACAAGTCCAGCGGCACCCACTCGCTGGAGCTGTACTACTACTGGAGCAGGATGTTCGACAGGGTCTCCTTCCTGTTCATCGACGAGTTCGATGCCTACTACCATTATGAGCTGGCCGAGAGGATCATCCGCCGCACCGTCGAGTCCGTGGACATACAGGTGGTGTTCACGTCCCATAACTCCGGGCTGGTCGACAACAGCATCATGAGGCCGGACTGCTACCTGCTGCTGGATGACGGGAGGCTGAGGTCATTGGTCGATTCGACGACGAGGGAGCTCCGCGAGGCCCACAACCTGGAGAAGATGCTCCGCAACGGAGAGTTCGATGAATAAGCGCGTGCTCCTCGTAGTCGAAGGGCCCAACGACGAGAAGGTGATGGTGGAGAAGCTATGGGACAGGTTCGATAGGGGCGTCGATTACAAGGTCGTGACGTATGAGACCAACGTCTACGTGCTGATGCGGTCTCTGTTCAAGAACGGGGTTCTGGACGAGGATCTGGATCTGCTCAGGTTGCTCAAGTCCGAAGAGGTTCCGGAGCATAAGCGGCTCGGCAAAAGCGAGAGGTTCACGGACATATACCTGATTTTCGACCTCGACCCTCACGATCCCAAATCCGATTTCGGCATGTTGAGGGAGATGACGAGGTTCTTCGACGATTCGTCCTCCAGAGGCAAGCTGTACATCAACTATCCCATGATGCAGTCGTACAGGCACATCAGGGGCAGGGACGACGCTGGCTTCAAGGACCGCATGGTTCAGGTCAGCCTTGGCAGGAAGTACAAGTCCCAGGTGGACCGGGAGGCCTGGAGCAGGTTGAAGCAGATCAACACGCTGAACCGCGAAATGCTCAGATGGATCATCGAGCAACACCTCTCCAAGATGAACTACATGATCGACGGATCGTTCGAAATCCCCTCGTTCCAAGCGTACAGGCGGATGACCGGCGAAATGGTTTTGGACAAACAGATGGGGATGATCAATCGGCATGGTTCGGTCTATGTTCTCAACACGTCCGTATTCCTCGTGGTGGATTACCATCCGTCATGGTTCTTCTCCGATGTGGGACCGGGGGAATGAATCCGAAATCGACAATCCCGGCAAGAACGGCCGTTATGACGTCTCGTATGTCACCAGGAAGAATT
>JAEEJP010000097.1 GCA_016281925.1 Methanomassiliicoccaceae archaeon | reverse complement strand
GAGACCTGCAGGCCCGAGTGGATGGTGCTCACCGCCCTGGCTGTGCCGCCCGTCACCGTCAGGCCCTCCATCACCCTCGACTCCGGAGACAGGTCCGAGGACGACCTCACCCACAAGCTCGTGGACGTCCTGAGGATCAACCAGAGGCTCGGGGAGAACCGCGACGCCGGGGCGCCCCAGCTCATCGTCGAGGACCTGTGGGAGCTGCTCCAGTACCACGTCACCACATATTTCGACAACCAGACCTCCGGCATCCCGCCCGCCAGGCACAGATCCGGCCGCCCCCTCAAGACCCTGGCCCAGAGGCTCAAAGGTAAGGAAGGGCGCTTCAGATCCAACCTGTCCGGTAAGCGCGTGAATTTCTCCGCGCGTACCGTCATCTCCCCCGACCCCCTGCTGTCCATCAACGACGTCGGGGTCCCGATATTCGCCGCCAGGGAGCTCACCGTCCCCCTCCGCGTAAACGCGAACAACATCGAGAAGGTCAGGGCAATCATCAGGCGCGGACCCATGTCCGACAGGCTCACGTTCCCGTACCTGCCCGGCGCGAACTACGTCATCCGCGCGGACGGCAGGAGGATAAGGATCACCGAGAGAAACGCCGCCGAAGTCGCCGAGAACATCGGCGTGGATTACACCGTCGAGAGGCAGCTCATCGAGGGCGACGTCGTCCTGTTCAACAGGCAGCCTTCCCTCCACAGGATGTCCATGATGGCGCACCGCGTCAGGATAATGGAAGGGAAGACCTTCAGGTTCAACCTCTGCGACTGCCCTCCGTACAACGCGGACTTCGACGGGGACGAGATGAACCTCCACGTCCTCCAGTCGGACGAGGCCCGCGCGGAGGCCCGTATACTCATGCAGGTCCAGGAGAACATCCTGTCGCCCAGATACGGCGGGCCGATCATCGGCGCCATCCACGACCACATCACCGGAGCCTATTACCTGACCCACGGTGACACCCGCTTCGACAGGTTCCAGACCTCCAACATCCTGTTCAAGCTGCCTGTGAGGACTGCCTCCGAGAAAGCCGCCGCGGATCCCGACGACAGGGAGCACAGCATGGCGGCCGATTCCAAGGACTGGTCGATCGACATGCCCGAGCCTGCCGGCACCGATGCCGAAGGCGAGCCCTACTGGACCGGCAAGCAGCTGTTCTCGATCATCCTCCCCGAGGATTTCAACGCCACTTTCAAGGCCAACATCTGCCACAACTGCCGCGACGGCTGCAAGAAGGAAGGGTGCGAATACGACGCCTACGTCAAGATCCGCGACGGAAACCTCGAATGCGGGACCATCGACGTGAGAGGCATCGGGAACAGCAAAGGCAAGATCCTCGACCGCATCGCCCGCGATTACGGATCGTCCCGCGCGGCCAAATTCATCAATCAGGTCACCAGGCTGGTCCTCGGCGCCATCATGAACCACGGGTTCAGCACCGGGATCAGCGACGAAGACATCCCCTCCGAGGCCATCAGGGAGATCGAGGGAAGCATCGAGGAGGCCGTACACAAGGTGAACGATTCCATCCGGTCCTTCCACGAGGGGACTTTCGAAGCCGTCCCCGGCCGCTCGGTCAAGGAGACGCTGGAAGTCAAGATCCAGGAGCTTCTGTCCGGGGCCCGCGACTCCGCAGGAACCACCGCCGAGAAATACCTCGGTATGGACAACCCCGCGGTCATCATGGCCAAATCCGGGGCCCGCGGATCGATGCTCAACCTGTCCCAGATGGCGGGATGCGTCGGCCAGCAGTCCGTCCGCGGAGAGAGGCTGTCCAGAGGGTACCACGGAAGGACCCTCTCCCACTTCGACAAAGGGGACCTCGGCGCGTTCTCCAAAGGGTTCTGCGCCAACTCGTACAAATCCGGGCTGTCCCCCACGGAGTTCTTCTTCCACGCCATGGGAGGGAGGGAAGGTCTGGTCGATACCGCGGTCAGGACCTCCAGATCCGGATACATGCAGAGGAGGCTGGTCTCCGCTCTCGAGGACCTCAAGCTCATGTCCGACGGGACGGTCAGGAACACCTCCGGGACGATCATCCAGTTCAAGTACGGCGAGGACGGGGTCGACCCCGCCAGGACCGTCGGCGGGAAGGCGATCGATCTCGACGACCTCTTCTACGAGGTCCTGCCCGAGGACGAGGCCGAGAAGCTCATCCACCCCGAGATAAAGGACAGCGGAGACGACTACGCCACCCGCGAGAAGGACGAGATGGACTTCAGCGACGAGGACGGCGAAGAGGACATAGAAGAAGGCGACGACGACTTCGGAGACGAGGGAGGCGAGTGATATGGCAAAGAAAGACACGCTCAACGCGCTCATGAAAAGGGGAGCGACCCTGGAGGAGGCCAACACCCTCATCAGGGCATTCAGCACCATGGGAGCCATCGGGGAATCCACCGCGGAAGCCATCGCGGATCTGGGGATCCCGGAGGACCGCGCCGCGGCCATAATAAAAGCCATCCGCGACAAGCCGACGTCCTCCTCGCCCAGAGCGAAGAAGGCGCCCTCGCCCGAGCCCCAGCCGGCGAAGTTCTTCGAGACCTTCTCCAAGCTCGGAGCCTGCGACGCGGCCGAGATGAAGCTCTAGAAGTTCGCGGAGGGCCTGGAGCCCGAGCTTCCCGTGAAGATCATCATAGACATCGCGGCCCGCATCAAGAAAGCCTATCCGGACGACTGCGAGGAGTACGCCGAGAAGAGGGGGGACGCGCTGGTGAAAGCCGCCCACAGGATGTACATCTCCCACATGATGGACCAGAACGAGTCCGCCGGAGTCATGGCGGCCCATTCCTTGGGAGAGCCCGGAACCCAGATGAACATGCGTACCTTCCACTATGCGGGAGTCGCCAGCGTCACCGTCACCCAGGGTCTCCCCAGGCTGATCGAGATAGTCGACGCCAGGATCCATCCCGCCACGCCTTCGATGACCATACCCCTGGTCAGGGAGATCGACGGCGGCCCCATGGACAAGGGGATAGCGACCCACATCGCTTCCGAGATAGAGATCACCACCCTCCTGGACGTGGCGGACATAGAGACGGACATCGACCGCACTCAGCTCAGGATCAGGCCCAACATGAGCAAGATCACGAACAAGGGCATGACCGTCGAGGCCATCAGGGACAGGCTGAACAAGATCAAGGCGGTCCGCGGCAACGTCACCATCGACGCCGACGACAACATCATCGTCAGCTGCCCCGAGGGATCGTACAAGAAGCTCCAGCTGATGTACGACACCATCAAAGACGCCAAGATCAAAGGCATAGACGGCATAACCAGGGCGGTCCTCTCCGAGAAGAACGGGGCGTTCGAGATCATCACCGAAGGCAGCAACCTCAAGGACGTCCTGAGGGTCAGAGGGGTCGACGCCGACCACGTGATGACCAACAGCATCCTGGAGGTGGCCAGCGTATTGGGCATCGAGGCGGCCAGGAACGCTCTGATCCACGAGGCCGAGAGCACTCTGGGCGGAGCGGGTCTGAACGTCGACGCCAGGCACATAATGCTGGTGGCGGACCTGATGACCAACGACGGATCCGTGAGGTCCATCGGAAGGCACGGTATCTCCGGAAAGAAGTCCTCTGTCCTGTCCAGGGCCGCGTTCGAGGTCAGCACCGCGCACCTGCTCAGCGCGGCCACCGCCGGAGAGGTCGACCGCCTCGAAGGAGTGACCGAGAACATCATCGTCGGGCAGCCCGTCACTCTGGGTACCGGAGCGGTCAACCTGGAGTACAGGCCCAAGAAACGTCCCGCAAAGGACGAATGAAGCTCAGCGGGGGCGCCGCCCCCACGCACCGGCCCGAAAGGCCGGCAGGAATCCCGGCAAGCCGGGCGCCCTCCGGAAGGGGGACGGAACGATCTCCTTCACGCTGCAACGGTGGGAGAGTCGGATCGCCTTGAGGATCCGGCGAGAACGCCGAGGCAGACCGCAGGGGCCGGAAGCCCCGAAACCGTTTGCAACCCGAGATAAAAAGGGGGATACACAGATGAGAGACGAGAACGTCGACATAAGCATAGCACTGAAATCAGCGATCACAACCGGAAAGGTGGAGTTCGGGGTCGAGCAGACCAAGAAAGCCGTCAAAGCGGGGAGGGCCCAGATGGTCATCCTCGCCAGGAACTGCCCCTCCGAGGAGCTCAAAGGCGACATAGGGGTCAAAGTCCACGTCTACAGCGGAAACAATATGGAGCTCGGCGCTCTCTGCGGAAAGCCTTTTTCCGTGTCTGCCCTCGCGATCATCGACAAAGGCAGCTCCAACATCTTAACGCTGTGAGGAATATGTCCGCAGATATCGTACTTACCGAGGATACGCTCAGATACATCTCGCTCTTCGAGCAGATCACCAAGGCAAACGCCATCGACTGCATGGACACCGAGGACAAGCTGGTGTTCGTGGTCGAGAAAGGGCAGGGCAACATCGCTGTCGGAAAGAAAGGCGAGCATGTCATAAAGCTCAAGGAAAAGACAGGAAAGAACATCCAGGTCGTCGAATACTCCGACGATCCCGAGCAGTTCGTGATGAACGTCTTCCACATTTACAATCCTCAGAAGGTCGTTATCGAGCAGCGCGGGAACATCACTCACGCCACCGTAACCGTGGACCCCAAGCTCAAGGGCCGCGCCATCGGGAAGGCCGGGAAGAATCTTCGCATCGCCAGGGACATCGTGAACAGGCATCACGAGATCCAGAGCCTCAGCGTCGATTGAGTCCCCCTTCGGTCTCCCAGGCGCGGAAGGGAAAACGCAGAAACGATTTCGGAGGGGATCTCCCCTCCTCCACTCCTGTTTTCCGCATCGGTTCAGCGGCGTCCTCTCGACTTCGAGGGCATCCGCGGTCGGGTACTGCTCCGATATCACGCATCTGAACCCCAGATCGCCGGCGATCTCCTCCAGAACCCAGGGCGCCACCTCGATCTTGCCTTCCAGGACGCACATCATGTCCTCCTCCACGCCGAGGGACCTGAGGGCATCCGCGGCCGCATCCAGGTCTTCGGCGTACACGAAGCCGCGCACCAGCGTGCCGTCCTCGGTTATGGCCTGGTAGTCTTTGCAGATGCGTTCGGCGCGGCGTATGAGCCTCCTTCTGAGCTGGACCCCGTCTTTGAACGGCGAGGAGCAGAAGTGGATGCTGATCCCGGGGCACCTCTCCATGACTTCTCTGGCCGTCTCCTCGGACCCGAGAACCGCGGCCGATATCTCGTCCCTGACCTCGTAGCCGTTGGCCTCCATCATGCCCCAGTTGCTCTCGGAGAATTCCAGCTCGTTTATGTTGGCGAACTTGATCCCGATCTTTCCGGCGTAATCCATTAGGGCGCACAGCTCGTCGGCCGCGCCGGGTATGGCCGGCACTTCGATGCCGACGTCCATCCCGCATTGGGACGCGATATCGGCCAGCATGGTGTCCTCCATCCGGGTCCACACCGCTCTGGGGGGATGGAAGCGGATCTCGTCCAGCCCGGCCTCCTCCAGCTCCTTGGCTTTGGAGAGGTCGATGGTGGCCGTGTACAAGTGGATGTGATGCAGGGGGCCGAATTTCTCCTTCAGCATGCGGATCATGTGCACCGTGCGTTCCATGCAGGAAAGCGGATCCCCGCCGGTGATGCCGGTCCCGGTGGCGTCCATCGCCTCCGCCTCGGCGATTATCTCACGGTCCGAGAAGACCCTCGCCTCGTTGGCGTAGATGACGTCTTTCCCCTTCTTTTCAAGGGAAACGGGGCAGTATTCGCACCCCCAAGGGCATTTCCCGGTGACCAGAAGGACCATTTTGGAGCCGTTTATGCAGTGCTCGCAGCCTTCGGCGAGCTTCCCGGTGCATGCGGATCCGCATTCCATCTCCTCGATCATGCCCTGCCCATCGGACGCGATGGTTTAATAAGTGTCGGGAGGGGTCATGCATCCATGAAGAAAGAAAGCGGGCTGGTCCTCGCTCTGGACGAGACTGACGGCGGGAAAGCTCTGGCGGTGGCGGAGGAGGTGGCCGACATTGTCGACGCCATCAAGATCAACTGGCCGCTGGTCCTTTCCGAAGGGCCCCATATGATCGACCGCCTCTCGGAGATGTCAGAGGTCATATGCGATTTCAAGGTGGCCGACATACCCAACACAGTCAGGCTGATCGTCGAAAATGCCGTGTCCAGAGGGGCGTCGGCGGTGATAGTCCATGCGTTCACAGGCGACGATTCCCTGAGGGCGGCGGTGGATGCGGCCGGGGACGCAGAGATCTACGCGGTCACCGAGATGAGCCATCCGGGAGCCAAGCTGTTCACCGCGCTTCATGCGGAGGAGATGGCCAGGCTCGGGGCGGAATGCGGGGCCAAGGGTTTCATCGCTCCCGCGACGCGTCCGGACAGGATCGCCGCTATCCGCGCCGTCATAGGCCCCGACCGGAAGATCCTGTCTCCCGGAGTCGGCGCCCAAGGCGGGAAAGCCTCCGATGCGATACGCGCCGGCGCGGACTATGCCATAGTCGGCAGGGCCATATACGGGTCGGACAACCCCCGGGAAGCGGCGCGGCGTTTCGCCGACGACATCCGCGGAGCATGATTCGCGGGCCCCATCCGCTTCAAACCTTTTTTCCTCTCTTTATATTATAGTAAATAATTCATGCAACTTATTTATACAGGTCTCTCAATGAACCGCCATTCTAAAGACGGAGACTTATAGAATGCCCCAAATTGGAACCGAGTCGCCATCCGCCTCATCAAAGGAGGTAAGCCGCAATAGCAGCGGCGATGGATGGTTAAAAACCCATTGGAGCGCCATTTTCGTCTGCGCCATCGTCGTGATAGCTTTCTTGCTGAGGACGGTGTTCGCATACGGCATCTCCGCTGACAACAATTTCGCGTTGTCCGGAGGTTCGGGCGCCCAATATCATCTGCATGTGGTTGAAAGCATACTTAACGGCACTTATGCCATCGGAACCGATGCTGCCGTCAACTATCCTGTCGGCGGCCTCAGCATATGCCCGCCTCTGTACGATTTCATCGCGGCGGGAATAGCATCGTTCACTTCCGCATCGGCTGCTATGGGCGGACTCAATCCCGTGATCGGCGCTCTGACATGCATCCCCGTGTATCTTGTTACCAAAGAAATGTTCGGAAACAAGACCATCGGAGTGATTTCCGCGCTGATTTTCGCGTTCCTTCCTCTCCCCATAGCTTCGTCCGCGTTCTCCAACGGAACCGAGTTCGCTCTCGCGGCTTTCCTCGTGGCTTTCATGTCCTTGTTCATGTTCAGGGCCGCCAAAGCTATCGATTCCGACGGGCGCAAGTCCGCTCTGGTCAATGCCGCGGTCGCAGGAGTGTTCATGGGACTCGCCGCCCTTACCTGGACCGGATTCGGGGTCCTGTTCGCCGTAGCCGCCGGAGCGATGCTCCTTCAGATGGCGGTCTACCGCGTCCAGAACAAACCTATGGTCGGAGCCTACATGACCTACGCGCTGATGATGGCCATCGCCCTCGCGATGTCGGCCGTCTACTATCTGCCCGCGGGACTCTGGGATGCGGCCTTCTCCGGACCCTGCATCCTCGCGGTCTTCGCGCTGGCATTCGGCGCCGCTTTCCTCGCCCTCAGGAATGTGTCCTGGGCGGTCAGCATTCCCGCCCTCATCATCGTCTTCCTGGCGGCTCTCGTCGTCCTGTTCTTCGCGGCCAACGATCTGTTCAGCGATTTCGTCGGGAAGAACAGCATGTACACCGCTATGATGGGCAATGTCGTCGTGGACCGCGTGTCCATGTCCAATGTCGCATCCTACTACGGATGGCTCACCATGTGGCTTCCCTTCTGCCTCGCTGTGTATGAGACCTATGTGCTGATCAGGAAGGACCGCTCTTCCTCCAGGCTCTTCATCACCGTCTGGCTTTACGTCCTGTTCTTCGCCGTCTGGGATTCCTACGGAACCGCCGCGGCAATCGGATCGGTCTTCGGCGTAGCCTCCGGTGCGGCCCTCTACAAGTTCGTCAAGTATACGGATGTCAGGGGCTGGATCAAGGACGTCAGGACCGCAGGCATCACCAGAAGCGCAAAGAAGTTCTTCTCCCTGCCTTTCGCGGCGATTCTCATCGTCGCTTTGCTGGTATTCGTCCCCAACGTCGTCTACGGGCTTGACGCAGGGGTCCCCACCAACGATTCCGACAACGTGCTTTACAACGGAAACACCAAATTCACCATCAAAGAAGGCGACAGCTATCCTCTGGGCCAGATCTGGGACTCCCAGTCTGTCGATATGAAATCCGGAGCGCTCGCCGGCCGCATGGATTACACCTATGACGCGGTCGCATACGGCGACTTCGATACGGTAGGGGACAATACAGGGAAAGGCGCCTCCGCGATATCCCATATATTGCTGTCCGACGGCCCCTCGGGAGCCGTAGCGTCCATGATGATGCGCATCATGACCGCCAGCGGCATCGACAAATTCGCCGCGGATTTCGACGACCACAGCGTATACGATGCTATCCTCACCTACTCCAAGGACAAGAACGCTCTTTACAAGGAGCTCGAGGAAAACGCCGAGTACTACGGCAAGCTGAAATCCAATGTGTCCTGCGAGAACGCCCTCTATTTCGCGTCCGTGAAGGAGATCACCGAGAACATGAGCTTCGCGGAGATATGCAGCACCTATGACAAGGTCTGCGCCAGGTCCGGGGACAAGATATCCTACGTCCTCCTCGACCCCACGCTCGTCCCCGTGCAGTACGGCGGAAACGACCAGTTCTCAGGCATCGCTTACTTCGCCGACTACGCCCTTGATTCTTACGGGGCTCCTTCCGAGTTCTTCACTTACAACCCGTACTACGGATACGCCGTGTACACCGACGATATGTACGACACCTTCTTCTGGAAGGCGTACATCGGCCCCTCCGCTTCCGAAGCCGGGGAGTCCAGCTCCTACGGATATCTGTATGACCTGTCCATGAGCGACGGAACCATCGCCGCGAACCCCGTTGAGATGGCCGGATTCGACCTCAACAAATGGGTGGTCAGATACACCTCCGAAAAGTCTCCCAAAGACGACAGCGACTGGAAGTACATCGATTATTCCGAGGCGATCGCCAAGCAGAAGTCCGAGGGCGGAATCATCAATTACCTCGGATCCTACATGCTTTACGAGTACCGCGGATTCGGATCCGCAGTTTCCACCATAAACGGAAGCGTCGTCACCGACAGCGGAGCCGGCGCAGACGGAATCCGCGCGGAGCTTTACACGCACAACTCAACCGCCGGCAAGGACATCCTCACTTCCGTGGACACCGTCAGGAACGGGAAATACGTCCTCGCGGTTCCCACCGGAGCCAGCGGATACAAAGTGGTCCTGAAATCTGGCGACGTCGAGATAGCGACCTTCAGGGATTCGGTCCCCGCAGTCTACACTATCCCCACCGTGTCCGTTTCCGGGCAGGTCGATGCCGGAGACAGCGCCATCGCCGGAGTCCCCATGAAGCTCGAGTTCCAGAACAGCTCCGTGCCTGACGCGAAGTATGTCGTCGAGTCCGATGACGGAAGCTTCTCGGTCAGCAACGTGATGGAAGGGCAGTACGACGTCACGATCTACGACAAGGCCGCCTCCAAGCTTGCGACCTCGACTCTCACCGTGGCCGCCGACGGAGACAAGAGCGTTTCCGGTCTCGTGCTCACTCCGACCACCAAGACGATCACTCTCACCGTCAAGGACGCCAAGGGAGCCCTCATCAACGGAGGCACCGCCGTCGCAACCAACATCAGCAGCGGAGTCCAGTATTCCGCGCCCATCAAAGACGGGACCGCAGTGATCACCGCCCTTCCCGGAACGTATACCATCCAGCTCACGGACGGATACATCACCGTTTCGACCGCCACTTACAACATCTCCAGCAGCAACAGGACCGCCAACATCACCGCTTACGAAGCGGCCGAGACCACCCTGTCCAACGCCAGCACGCTCACGTTCTCCGCCGGAGACTACAGCACCGTCACTTACGACGGCGGATCCAAGGTCAGCCTTCCCAGGAGCCTTGCGACCGACAAGATGCAGTACACCGTCTACGGATTGGACGGGTCCAAGCTTCTGCTCGGCACCTACGACGGAACCCTTTCGGTCTCAGAGTCTGCTTCGGTGAAAGTCACGGGAACCCTCAAGGACGCGGACGGAGTGACTTCCGGAACCATCGTCTTCCAGAACTCTTCGAAGCAGTCCGTTTCGGCCACCGCGGAAGAGGACGGAAAGTTCACCGTCTACCTCCCCGCCGGAACTTACACGGTATTCGCCAACGACGGCTCCGACAAGGTCGCCGTTACTTCGGCAACCGTCAGCGCCGACAGCGACATCGGAGACGTCACCATGGACGAAGGAAGGAGGATCAGCGCCTACCTCAGGTATGCCAGCGGAACCAGCTCCGGAAACGTCGGACTTGCCTATGTGACCTCCTCCATCTCGTTCACCTACAAGGATGCCGAGTATGTGATGTACGGAATGACCAACTCCTCCGGTCTCTCGAACTTCTTCGTTCCCGACAACGTGGAGTGCAAAGTGTCCTTCAACGGCGGATCCATAGAGAACAAGTACTTCCACGGGCCTTCCGCGACCTCGACTGTGGCGGCCGGAGAGAGCAACACTTCGAGCTATGTCACGCTCTCCAAGTACAGCGCTACCTCTACGCCTGTCAACTATGTCAAGCCGGTATCCGTCACTTCCGCCTACGAGATGACTCTCGACCCCTACAGCACCGGAGACGAGATCAAATTCGCCGCCGGCGAAACCAAAGAGATCGCACCCGGACAGTACACCGCGAAGGTCCTCACCTCAGGCAAATACTTCAACGGAACCGTCTACGTCTACCCCGGAGAGTCCGAATTCACCGGGCTCGACGTCGTCGACGCGCATTCCGTCGCCATCACCAAGGCCGATTCGGACGTGCTCACCATCGTCCCCAACGAGGACGGAGGGGAATACTACCAGGACGGAAGCAACTACTTCTTCAAGGACGGATACGTCTACTACCTGTCTTCAGTTGCCTCCGCGGCATCCGATGCGAACGTGAAGTATGCCACCGTCGATCTCGACAAGGGAACCGCCCCTGCATCCATCGACATGACCGCCAACGTCGCGCCCATGACCGTCACAGGATACATCGGCGCCGTCGCGGACGGAAAAGTCGTCGTCAGCGATTACGACAGGACCGTCAGAATCCTATCGAACATCGACAAGGGCCAGTTCACGGTCAAGATGCCTTCGACCATGACCAGCGCCATATTCGACGTCGAAGCTTCCAAGACCGCCGAAGACATGGATTACGGCTATACCGCCAGCAGATACGTCACCGGAATCTCCAACGGATCCGTCGTCAACGTGGCCGTCACCGGAGACGGAACGGAAGTCGTCGACGAGGATGCCACTTTCATCGCGTCCATAACTTCCGCGAGCTTCCAGAACGGATACGGCACCGTTACCGTCTCGATCGACAACAAGTCATCGAAGACCATGACCTACATCATAACTTCCGGAAGCGCCTGGTCCCTTACCAAGGTCTCCAGCGTCACCGTCGCCGCAGGAAGCGCGTCCTCGATCACCGTCAACGGAGTCTACGACGACGACCGCGTCGCAGTGGGATCCGAAGGGATGACCGTCATAGTGTCCAACGCATCGGGATCCGAGAGCAAGACCCTCAGAATCACCGAGAACAGCGCTGCCTCCGTCGGAAACAAGGGCGTCCTGATCCTTACTCCCGGCAGCAGGGAAGGGGAGCACGAGGGTGCTCTGGACAAGGTCTCCGCATCCGAGTACATGTATGCGATCACCATCGTCAACCTCGACGATTACGCCAAGCAGGTCGTGTTCACCGTCCCCGAAGTCAGCGGATGGTCCGCGGTGATTTCCGACGAATATCAGAACCTCATCAGAGACAGTGGCGATTCCTTCACCCTTTACGGGCTCGAGACCGCCGTCTACTATGTGAAGTTCATGCCCAACATGCCCAGCGGCAGTTCCGTCTCTACTGTGCCTTCAAGCACGGTCGGCATCTCTGTCGACGGCGTTTCGCAGAGTCCTCTCAACCTGTCGCCGAAGGACATCAGCGTCAGTCTGGAATCCATGGACGCCAGCGGAGACAACATCTACAACAGCAGGTCCGGCGTCCCCGTCGGAATCTGGTTCCTGCTCGCGGTCGGAATACTCATGCTTATAGCTGTGTTCTGGCTCGGAAGCAAGAGGGGGGTGTTCTCACGCAGATGAACAAGACAATCGCAATCGCCGTCGCCATCATGGCGGCGGCACTCCTTGCCCTGATCCCCGTCTCGGGGGTCGACGGGGCATACCACAGCATCGACGGAGAGAAGACTGTCGTAGCGGTCGATGAGGATGCGGATTTCACCATAATCTACACCGATTCCGACCACGCCGAAATCGACATCACCTATACCGCCAAACTGGTCGACTCCAAAGGCAACTCCATCGCCAGCGCAGTCACGCCCTCTATAGGTGACGTGGACAGCGGGGTTCCCACGATACTGACCGTCACCGCGCCCAAGGATGCCGGCTCCTACACCCTCGAGGTCACGTACAACGGAACTGTCACCGAGGAAGGCGAGGAGAAGGAGATCGAGGCCGTCACCGACACTCTGGTCATCAAGGCGGTCAAGCCCATAACCCTCACCACCGAAGTGTCCCTCAAGGAGCCCAATGTGGATCTTTCCGGATACGGCGTCTTCTTCTGGGTGGACGGAGTGAAGATGGAGGACAGCTACACGACCTTCGACGTCAGCAAGGACGGCACCGGATCGGTCACCTACGACTGGGTCGCCGACGCTTCCAGCGGCAAGCACACCTATTGGGTGGAGTCTGCCAACGGCGGAGTGGTGAAGATCGACGGTCTCGACAAGAAGCACGACTTCTACGTCGGAGACAACGATTACACCTGGTACATCGTGCTGGCCGTGCTCTTCGTAATATTGATGATCATAGTTCTGGTCTGGGTCTACAGAAAGCCCGTCAAGAACTTCGGAAAGCCCAAATCCAGGCGCTGATGCCTTCGGAGGGGTTTCGGCCCCTCCAAACCATTTTCTTTTTCCGGAAGATTCCAGCATGCGGCCATCGGAGTTCTGATGCCGGCGCGCTTCGCGGGGAGTACTTCAGAGCGGCGTTCAGCATGTCCGAGCGGGTACGGTCCATGACGCCCCTGGCTATGTCCTGCTTCCTTCTGACCTGGGCCACGCCGTCCGGGATGTCGAACCCCATGATTATCTCGTGCAGGGCCTCCATCCTGGCGAATGCGGCTTTCGCTTCCGCATAATCCCCGTCCATCAGCCTGGAAACCACCAGGCGCCTCATCTCGCCCTCGCAGTCGCAGAGCCCCAATACCCAGGCCGACGGCGATATGCGCAGCTCCCTGTAGTCCTGCACCGGGGATCCCGATGCCAGAGCGCACATGATCTCCGCTTCGGCGTATTCGGCCATGCCGTCCTGCACCGGCCCGCACATGAGCACCGCCGGATCGGAGCAGGCCGCGACCATGGAGGAGAGCTCGCATCTCATTTTTCCGAGCTGCTCTCCGGGATCCGCATCCGTATGGATCGCGTGCATGACATTCTTGGACAGGCGGATGACCGATCTGGAATGTCTGATCGCTTCTTCCCTGGCGACCTCCGTCTCCGCCAGGGCTTCCGCCGCTTTCTCTGCCGTCTGCTTGAGGCCGTCCATAGGCAGTCATGCCGAAACGGGTATAACGGCGTTTGGAAGCTCGCAGGGAGCCGTAGAATCTTCCCAGCAGATCAGCCTCCCTCAGGCCTTCCTTTTTTCTCCCGGCGATCCCTCTCGGGTCGGAATCTTCGAAGTGGAGCATGTCATATTGAACATCAGCGAGGGTAAGGGATTCCGGGCGCCCCACTCCGAACGTGACGTTCTTTCCGCCGAGCGCCGCTTCCACGTCGGATATGCCGGCTCTGCCTTTTCCGACCGCCTCCACCGCCGAAGCGATTCTGCGTATCATGTTCCAAAGGTAGTATCTGGCTTCGAATTGCAACACTATAGTGTCATTCTCTTTGCAGCACTATAGTCTGTCTATAGTCAGGACAGTCGGCTTGCCGTCGAAGCGGCAGAATCTGAGGAAATCGTGGGTGCCCTCGAACAGGCCGCAGCATCTCCGGGCTTCGGATAAATCAATCCCATCCGCATCCAGAACGTAGCGGTATATGCGGCGGGACGCATGCCTGACGTTGAAGTCCCCGTCTATCTCGCAGTATTGCCTGTAGAAAATGCCGTCCGTGACGGAGTTCAGGGCTTTGGACAGGGTCCTGAGATCATCCATCGGCGACAGGAACGCTATGGCATTCCCCAGGGCGTTGACCCCGCGGTCGGTGCGGCTGGACAGCTCGAGCTCCGGATCTTCCGTCTTCAGCACTTTCCGCAGGTCGGACAGCACCTGGGATTCCACTGTGCGCATCCCAGGCTGGGTCTGGGACCCGGAGAACCCGGACCCCAGATAGGCTATCTTCATCAGGACGCGTTTCATGCGGACCTGAGCGCCTTCATATGGTCGACCCTTTTCTGGACGAGGGCGCGGGTCCCGATGTCGTGGCGGACCGCGATCGCGTCGCATCTCACGTATGCCAGCGCTTTCTCGCAGTTGGATTCCGCTTCCTCCAGGGTATCCGCGATGCCGATGACGCCCACGGATCTGGACGTCCCGGTCACCAGTCTGCCGTCCTTCATGTCGACGTTGGCGTAATAGACGGTCGCGCCGCATTTCCTGATGGCTTCCTCGTCCACGGTTATCTCATGGCCGGATTCGGATTTCACGCCGTATCCTCTGGGGACCACGTATTTGCAGACCGTGGCTTTCCTTTCGAATTCGACGTCTCCGCTCAGGGTCCCGGTGGCCATCATCCTGCAGATGTCCGCGAACCCGGTTCTGAGGATCGGGAGCACGTTCATGGCTTCGGGATCCCCGAATCTGGCGTTGATCTCGATGATCTTCGGCCCGCTGACGGTGAGCATGAACTGCCCGTACATCGTCCCGCGGTAGGGGCAGCCTTCTTCCGCCATCGCATCGACGATCTGCTGGAGGATCTTCAGGGCTTCGCGCCTTTCGGATTCCGTGATGAACGGGAGCAGATGGTCGGAATCGGTGTAGGAGCCCATGCCTCCGGTGTTGGGGCCGACGTCGCCTTCGTATGCTCTTTTATGGTCCTGGACCAGCGGGAGGGGCACTATAGTCTTCCCGTCTACGAACACCATCTGGGTGAACTCCTCGCCTATCGCCCTCTCTTCCAGTATGACTCCGGCGCCTCCGATATTGTTGTCGAATATCTCGCGGATGTAGGCCATGGTGTCTTCGAAGCTGTGGAGATGCTCCCCCTGGACTTTCACGCCTTTTCCGCCGGTTAGGCCCACAGGCTTCACTACGATCTCATGGTCAATGTTTTTCAGATACCTCTCGGCGCCGGCGGCGTCGTCGAAATGCGCGAAACCTAGGTTCCCCTCGATCCCGTATTTCCTGACGAGCTCCCTCATGAAGGTCTTGGACGTCTCGATCCTCGCGGCGGCCTTTGTGGGCGCGGCGCATCTTATCCCTTCCTTCTCCAGAGCGTCGACGATCCCGGCCTCCAGCGGGGCTTCCGGGCCGATGAACGCGTATTCGACCCCGTTCTCCTTGGCGAACGCGCAGATTTTTGCGAAGTCTTTCTCGTCGCACAGAATGTGCTTCTTCGAGGCGGCGATTATGCCGGGGTTGGCGTTCTTCATCGCCGCATACACCTCTGCGCCCGATCTGCGGAGAGCCTCCACAGCGGCATGCTCTCTCCCGCCTCCTCCCACAGCAAGGAATCTCATGATATCAGAACCCCAATGCGGCAAGGATCTCGTCTATGCCTTCGTCTTTCTTCACGCTGCACATGTACATCTTCTTCAGCCCGCCGGTGAGCCTGCTGTAGTCTTCGGCGATGGTTTCCGGATTTACGTCCACCGCGTATGCGATGTCTGTCTTGTTGAGGATCGCTATGTCGGAATGGAGGAAGATGTCATGGTGCTTGCGTACCATGTCGTCGCCCTCGGTGGTGGAGACCACAACGGCCCTGTAATCGGTTCCCAGCGGGAAGTCGGCGGGGCAGACCAGATTCCCCACGTTCTCTATGAACAATACGTCGAAACCGTCCAGATCCACGTCCGCCAGGGATTTCTTTATGAGGCGGGCGTCCAGATGGCATTCCTTCCCGGTGTTGCAGTTGACGGCTTCCATCCCGGATCTTTCGAATCTGCCGAAATCGTCGGTCCCGGTTACGTCTCCGGCTATGGCGCAGACGCGGATGCCTTTCGCTCTGAGCTTTTCGGCCATCTTTATGATCAGCGCAGTCTTTCCGGCGCCGATGGAGCCCATGAAATCCACCGATTTTATGCCGTGGCTCTTCAAGAGGCGCCAGTTTTCGTTGGCGATCTTATTGTTCTCCTTGAGGACGTCTATCTCCATCCCCGGCTGGACTATATGCATGAGGCTGTGAAGTGCATGCAGCCTAATAATGTATCTTGGCCGGAGGGCTTCTTTCCGTAGGAATAGTGATAAACGGCGACCCTCATGTCCGGGCGAACAGCATGAGCTACTCAGACGCACTTTCAAAGGCTTTGGAGGCTTTAGGGGCTTCCGAAGGCGCCAAACTGTCCGTCACAAGGGACGGCAGGACGTTCGTGGGAACGCTGATGCCCCACCACGAGTTCAGCGCGCCCGACATCCTCATCCTCAAGATGAAGAGCGGGTACAACGTCGGCGTGAGGATAACGGATTCGGCTTCGATAGAGGTCCTGGAGAAGCCGGCGGAGAGGGTCAGGAAAGAGGCGGAAGTCGAGTACAGGGAAGGCCTCCCCAAACTGGTCCTCATAGGGACCGGCGGTACCATCGCTTCTTACGTCGATTACAGGACCGGGGCCGTCCATCCCGCGCTCTCCACTTCGGACATGGTCAACGCAGTGCCGGAGATCAGGGACATAGCCAACATCGACGCCAGGGTCCTGTTCTCCATTTTCTCCGAGAACATGGGCGTGGAGCATTGGCAGGAGCTCGCCGAAGCCGTCGCCCAGGAGATCAACAACGGGGCGGACGGTGTCATAATCCCCCACGGGACCGACACCATGGGATACACCGCCGCGGCGCTTTCGTTCATGCTGCGCGGGATAACCAAGCCCGTGGTTCTGGTGGGGGCGCAGAGGTCTTCCGACCGCCCCTCATCCGACGCATCCAGCAATCTGGTCGCCTGCGCTAGGTTCTGCACCCAGGGGAACCGCGCCGGGGTGTTCGTGGTCATGCACGACACTCTGGGGGACGATTCGTTCGCCGTGCACGTCGGGACCAGGGTCAGGAAGATGCACACGTCCAGGCGCGACGCTTTCAGGAGCATCAACGCACTTCCCGCCGCGCACATAGACAAGGACGGGAAGATAGTCTTCAGCGGCGCCGGAGTTCCGGTCTCGGACGGGCAGGCGAAGGCGATCATCGGGATGGAAAGATCCTGCGTCCTGCTCCAGTATTTCCCCGGAATGGAGCCGTCTGTTTTCGAGGATATCTTCATGAGATCCAGGGGCGTGGTCATAGCCGGATCCGGCCTGGGCCATGTCAATGAAGGCATGATCCCGCTCATCAGGAAGGCGACGGACAGGGGAACGGTTGTCGTGCTGACGTCCCAGTGCCTGAACGGGAGGACCAACCTCAATGTGTACAACACCGGCAGGGACATGCTTGCCGCCGGGGCGGTGACTGTCCTTGATATGCTCCCCGAGACCGCCTACGTCAAACTGATGTGGGCCCTCGCCAACACTTCCTCGCCCGAGGAGGCAAGAATGCTTATGAAGACGCCCATCGCGGGCGAGATGTCCGACAGGAGGACCGCAGATGAGCGAAGACTATGAGATGATGTGCGGGATAGAGATCCACCAGCAGCTGGACACGAAGAAGCTGTTCTGCTCCTGCGATTCCAGGCTCTGCGAGGAAGGATTCGGCGATGTCTACAGAAGGCTGAGGCCCACGACCTCGGAGATGGGGGAGATCGACCGCGCCGCCTTGGCCCAGTTCCAGAGGCACATGGGATACAGATACCAGTGCTGCGAAGGCACCAGCTGTCTGGTCGAGCTCGACGAGGAGCCTCCCCACGACGTCAACGCCGACGCGCTGAACATCTCCCTCACTTTCTCGGAGATGCTGGGCGCGAACATAATCGACGAAGTCCATTTCATGAGGAAGATCGTCGTCGACGGCTCCAACACGTCCGGTTTCCAGAGGACCGCGCTGATATCCACCGACGGATCGGTCTCCGTCGGCGACAGGAAGATTTCCATATTGTCGGTCTGCCTGGAGGAGGATGCCTGCCGCAGGGTGGAGACGAAATCTGACGAGGTCGTCTGGAGGACGGACCGTCTGGGCATCCCCCTGATAGAAGTGGCCACCGGCCCGGATATGAGGACTCCCGAGGAGGTCATGGAGGTCGCCTACAGGCTGGGGACGCTCCTGAGGGCCACCAAGAGGGTGAAAAGAGGCCTGGGGACCATCAGGCAGGACCTGAATATCTCCATCCCCGGAGGGGCCCGCATAGAGCTGAAGGGAGTCGGGGATCTGAAGCTCATACCAGATTACGTCAGGAACGAGGTCAGCAGGCAGAGGATGCTTCTTAGAGTGAAGAGCATCCTCGGCGCCAGGGGGACCGAGCCCGCGGCGTTCGAGATCGTCGATGCCACCTCTGTTTTCGACGGCTGCGAATCCAAAGTCATCAAGGGCGCCCTCTCCGACAAGGGAAAAGTCCTGGCCGTGCGCCTTCCGGGCTTCGCCGGTGTCATGAACGGCGACGGAGGGACATTGAGGCTCGGCGCCGAGATGGCCCAGCGCGCCCGCACCAAGGGGGTCAAAGGCATATTCCATTCCGACGAGCTCCCCAATTACGGCATCGAGCAGGCATACGTCGACAGGCTGAGGGAATTCCTCGGGATGTCCGGGGAGTTCGACGCGTTCGCCATCTGCGCCGCCAAGGAGAAGAAGGCCAGGGACGCGCTGGAGATGGCCGTCGCCAGGGCCAACGAGGCTCTGGAAGGCGTGCCGGAAGAGACCAGGGATCCGCTCCCGGACGGGACCACCAAGTATTCCAGGCCTCTTCCCGGGGCGGCCAGGATGTATCCGGAGACCGACGTGCCGCCGACGCTCATAACCGAGAAGATGATGAAGGACGTCAGGGACGCCATGCCCGAGTTCCCGGAGCAGATCGAGGCGCGTCTGGTGCGCGACTACGGCATAAACGCCCAGCAGGCCAGGCAGATCGTCAGGCAGAGCCAGGATGAGGTCTTCGAGAGGATCGCTTCCGACAGGGCGATGGCATCCGTGGCGGCGACGACCCTGCTCAACACATTCAGCGAGATGGAGCGCGCCGGTTCCGACGTCTCCGCGATCGACGACGACGCTCTTGCCCATGCGTTCGACCTCCTGAAGGATGGGAAGTTCGCGAAGGAAGCCCTCCCGGCGATTCTGGGCGAGATGGCGAAAGGCGTCCCCGCCGAGCGCGCCATCGAGAGCCTGGGATTGGAGGCCGTGGACGAGGGCGAGGCCGCCTCGATAATCGAGGGCATCGTCAACGAGAGGGCGGATTTCGTCCGCTCCAAAGGCATGGCCGCCGTAGGCCCGCTCATGGGCCCCGTGATGGGCGCCCTCAAGGGGAAGCTTGACGGCAAGCAGGTAAACAGGCTCCTTACGGAAGCCATAAAGAAACTTCTGGGATGACCGCGCGGGGGAAACCCCGCCATCATGCCTGAGAGCCGTCCTAACGGCCCATATAATGCCAGAAGAATCCCATCACGTCTTCCGGCGAGTATCCGTCATGGGACATCCACCAGCGGACGGTCTCGGAAAAGTCCCATGCGCATCTCTCCACCGCGTAGTCCATGGGTATCCCTTCCGGAACTTCTTTGATCTCCTTTCTGAAGACGCCGGTCAGCTGGTCCCTGAAATAGCGCATGAAGACGTCGCCGCTTTCGCTGGCCAGGATGCCTTCCACATACCCTCTGCTTTCGCCCAGATGGTACAGGATATGGGTCAGCTCCCCCCTCAGATCCCTGCGGTCCGAGAAATCGTGGCTCTCCTCCTTCGGCGACTGCTCCGAGAACGCATGGTCGAATATGCTCTCGCACAGGGCGTTCAGAAGATCGTCCTTGGTCTGGAAATGGGAGTAGAACGTGCTTCTTCCGATGTCGGCGCGGCTGATGATGTCTTGAATGGTTGTGTTCGAATACCCTTTCTCGGTCAGAAGCTCTACGAAAGCGTTGAAGACGGCTTTTCTGGTTTTGGATTGGCGGCGGTCCATCGGATGCCGTATCAGTACGTCCGTTATTATGATTTCTAAAAAATTTCATACGCTGTGAATTGTCAGTATGATATCGAATCAGAAATAAGATACTGAACAATATGTTCAGTTATTTATATGACATATGACATCTTTCTATCATGGCAGAAGGATCTGCGCTTAAACGCTTCAACGATTTGCTCGCGGGCCTCCCGATGACGATAGTCGGCGGGCTGTTCCTCGCGGCATCATTCATACTTCCGCGCATAGGATACCCGGAGGGAGAGAATCTCGCGTGGGTCTGCGTTTTCATATGCGGGATCCCGCTTCTGTACCTCTCGGTATGGCGCATAATCTACAACAAAGGGATCAGCAAGATCTCTTCGGCTCTTCTGATAACCATCGCCATGTTCGCCGCCATTTTCATAGGCGATCTGTTCGCTGCGGGAGAGGTCGCGTTCATCATGGAGATCGGGGCCATCCTCGAGGACATGACCACGGAGAGGGCGAAGAAAGGCCTAAGGAACCTCATGGCGCTCGTTCCCGAGACCGGAAGGAAGATCGTGGACGGGAAAGAGATTTCCGTGCCGGTGGAGGATATCCGCGTCGGAGATATCATACGCGTGATCCCGGGGGAGACGGTCCCCGTCGACGGTAAGGTTCTGTCGGGGGAGACCACCATGGACCAGTCCGTGATGACCGGCGAGAGCCTTCCTGTGGACAAATCTCCCGGAGACACCG